>CAXMLS010000673.1:0-3583 GCA_964194235.1 uncultured bacterium
GGTCTGACTCGCTTGCAACTATTTCACGGAGGCCACTTCTGGGTATCTTCACAGAATCCACCCCATGGTTTTCTCCGTTATTACCTAATAAAAAAAACTCAAGGCAGTGCTGGTGAAGAACCGATGAAGGCACATCAGCGCATCATCCGCGAGCGTCACGCATCGGAGCACGACCCTCTCATCGACGAGAAACGAGCATTAGCAAAATCATTCAACAACGCCGTCGTGCGCGAAATCGACTACAAGACCGCGAAGACCATCATCCTTAGATACGAGTGAGCGGCAACGTCCTCAGTGTAATCCGGAGACTGTGCCCAAAGTTTTTGTGCCACCTTAGGGGTTCACCCCAAAGTGGACTGCACCCTTGAAATGAGACAGGCGGGATGGGCACAGTTTGCAGGGAAAGGACTGCAAAGTGAAGCGGAAGCGATACTCACGGAAGTTTCAACGGATAGCCGTCGAGCGCATGCGGAGCAGCGATAACATTGGCGATCTGGCGGAAGAACTGGGAGTAACCCGACGATGTCTCTACAAGTGGCGCAGCAAACTCGATCACATCGAGCCGGGAGAGGAGGTGCCACGGACGAACTCGCATGAATCGTCTCCCCGGCAGCAAGTCCATCAGTTGAAGCGGCTGCTGGCGGAAAAGGCGATGGAGGTGGATTTTTTCAAAGGTGTCGGTTAGGGCCTTTGGCCCGCGAAAGCCCATGAAAATTGGTCCGAGTTTAAGATAGCGGTGGCCGGAAGCGGTGAGATCGAGCAAGGAGTGGAGAAGTAGAAGCCGTAAAGGTGTCTGATCCGGAGCGTGCGTGTTGAGCGAATAATTGGGCGTCGTCTCCTTCCATTGGAGCGCCGATAGCCTGTGACCCTGCTTAAGGTAACTAAGGCACGCTCTCCGCTCCCGCCGAGAGGAGCGACCAATGCCTTACAAGATAGCAGGAATTGACGTGCATAAACGGATGCTGGCCGTGGTGGTGTGTGACGTGGAAGTGGAAGGTGAGTACCACTTTGAGCGGCGCCAGTTTGGCGCTAATCCGGCGCAGTTGCGATCGCTGGCTGAGTGGCTCATCGGGCAACCAGTTGAGGAAGTCGTGATGGAATCGACGGCGCAGTATTGGAAACCGGTGTGGGGCGTGCTGGAACGATACTGGAAGCCGATTTGTCTGAAGCGTGATGGCGCCGGTCCGATGTCAGGAACGCTGCATTTGGCACAGGCGCAGTCGAACCGAGCACCGCGGGGGCGCAAGAATGACTTTGCCGATGCTGAACGTTTGGTGAAGCGTCTGGTCGCGCATGAGTTGGTTCTGAGCTTTGTACCTGATCCCGGGCAACGCCTGTGGCGGACGGTGATGCGCACCAAGTACCAACTGACGCGCAACCGGGTGCAATTACAGAACCGCTTGGAAGCTCTGTTGGAAGAGGCCCACATCAAGCTGTCCAGTTTAGTTTCCGATCTGCTGGGCGTCAGCGCGCGGCGGATGCTGCATGCACTGGCTGAAGGTGAGACCGACTCGGCGGTGCTGGCCGCGCGGGCTGATGGTCGTTTGCGCGCCACACCGGAGCAGTTGTGCGACGCCCTCGGCGCATGTCACGAACTGAATCCCATCTACCGCAGACTCCTGAAAATGGCGCTGGAAGACCTACACATGATTGAGCAGCAGATTGGCCAGCTCGACCAGGAGATGGCTGAGTTGCTCCGTCCCCATCAGGATCAAGTGCAGCGGTTAGCGGAGGTGCCCGGTCTGGGAGTGGATTCGGCGCAGCAAATTATTGCCGAAGTCGGCGTGACGGCAGCGACCTTTCCTTCCGAACGAAATCTGTCTTCATGGGTTGGCGCCTGCCCTGGCGACAACGAGAGCGCGGGAGTTAGCCATGGGCACCGGTCCCCGAAAGGCAACCGTCAAATGCGTCGCATTCTCAATCAGGCAGCCAACGCAGCGGTCAAATACAAAGGAAGTATCTTCCAGATCCTCTACCGACGCTATGTCCCGCGCCTGGGACACAATCAAACGATTGGGGTGATTGCCCATCGTCTTTGTCGACTCATCTGGAAAATTCTAAATCGAGGAGTCCGTTATGAGGAACGCGGGCCCAGCGTTAGCCAAAGGTCACAACACCAACGCGCTGGCCGAATGATCCGTGAACTCCGCAGCCTCGGCTATCGGATCGAAGCGCCAAATCCGCAACCCAGCCCAGCACAAGCGTAGTGATTTTCGACCCTGCCTTGCAAAAAGTCGAGGCTCGACGCCAGCAGCGCGGCGGCTCTGGCGAGACGGCATCTACGACCAGATCCGAGAAATGATGCCACTGCAAGGCAGTCTGAGTATCGAGCGCATGTGCGAGTTGGCCCAAGTCAGTCGGGCAAGCTTCTACCGTTCTTTTCGAGAGCAGCACCCCGTCGAAGAGGAGATGGAAGTGCGCTCGGCGATTCAGCAGATCGCTGTCGAACACCGTCGACGCTACGGTTACCGGCGTATTTCAGCTGAACTGCGGCGCAGGGGCATGCGGGTGAATCACAAACGAGTGATGCGGATCATGGCGGAGGACAACCTGCTTGCCGTACGAGCTCGGGCCTTTGTGGTGACTACAAATGGCAACCACGAATTTGAGGTTCATCTGAACTTGGCCGGCCGCATGAAGTTGACGGGGATTAATCAGCTGTGGGTGGCGGACATCACCTACATTCGATTGCAGCGGGAGTTTGTGTACTTGGCCGTAGTTCTGGATGCCTTTTCGCGGAAAGTGGTGGGGTGGGAATTGGACAAGACGCTGGCGGTGCGGTTGCCGCTAACGGCGCTGCTGCGGGCTCTCGCGGAAAGAAAACCAGGACCAGGCTTGGTGCATCATTCGGACCGTGGCCTGCAATACGCGTCCCGTGAATACGTGAACGTGCTGCGGGAGCACCAAATGATCCCGAGCATGAGTCGGCCCGCCAACCCGTATGACAATGCCAGTTGCGAGAGCTTCATGAAAACATTGAAACGCGAAGAAATCTACGCGAACAGGTATGAAGACTTAGGGCACATGCATGTGAACATCGAAGAGTTCATCGAGCAGTATTACAATCGACAGCGGCTGCACTCGGCGCTCGGCTACCGTTCTCCGGAAGAATTCGAACAGCAATCCGAAGATCCGAGCGTAGTGAAAAAATCTGCGAGTGCAACTCTGGTGTTTTTCAGCGCATGAGGAAGATGTGCGCAAAACTTTCTTGGGAAGGGGCGATGTCGCCCCCTTCCCAAGATCCCGTGGCTCCTTGAGAGACATGGAGAAAACTCGAACAACAGCAAGTGTGCCCATCAAAAACTGTCTCATCCGAGGGGTGCAGTCGATAAATTTGGGAACAATGTGGGAACATTAAGCGTTCTTTTGCGTTCCTTGAAGTGTTTTTGTGTGTCTTCAGATGCCCGTAAGTGCTTGAAATTCCAAATCAAGGTGCTCTGTCACGGAAGAGGTCGCGAGTTCGAGTCTCGTCGTCCCCGCCACTCTTTTCAAACACTTACAGCGGACCCGAATAAACAATCTGGGTCCGTTTGGGTCCAATAAGCGTCAAAGCACTCCGCCCGCCGCGCACTCCCTCGAACAA
>CAXMLS010000674.1:0-1576 GCA_964194235.1 uncultured bacterium
CCCGCCACTCCTGCTGCGAAAAAATCCCGCAGTGAAGAAATCGTCGCCAGGCACAAAAAATATCTTTGGCCCTCCGTCACCAATTATTTTGAGCAGCCACTCGTCGCCGACCGCGGCGAAATGCAGCACATTTGGGATCTCGACGGAAACAAGTACCTCGACTTTTTCGGCGGCATCCTCACCGTCTCCGTCGGCCACTGCAATCCCAAAATCACTTCCAAAGTGAACGCGCAGGTCAATCGCCTGCAGCATACTTCCACGCTTTATCCCAACGAACACATTGTCGCGCTCGCCGAAAAAATCGCGCAGATTACTCCCGGTAATCTGTCGCAAAGTTTTTTCACCAGCACCGGCAGCGAAGCCAATGAAGCGGCCATCCTTCTCGCGCGCATGTCCACTGGCAGCTACGACGTAGTCGCGCTGCGCCACGCGTACTCCGGTGGCTCCGCGCTGACCAAAGCCATCACCGCGCACGCGCCCTATCGCCGCGCCGGCGTCATCAGCGTCGGCATCTCGCATGCCATAAATCCCTACTGCTACCGCTGCCCTCTTCATCTGACCTATCCCGAATGTGAAGTCGCCTGCGCCAACGATGTGGAAAATCTTATTCAGACCGGCACCAGCGGCCAGATCGCCGCATTTATCGGCGAGCCCATTCAGGGAGTCGGGGGCTTCATCACTCCGCCGCCGGAGTACTACAAAATAGTTTTCAAGATTGTGAAAAAATACGGCGGCCTCTTCATCGCCGATGAAGTGCAGACCGGCTGGGGCCGCACCGGAAAAAACTGGTTCGGCATCGAGCATTGGGAAGTCACCCCGGACATCATCACCAGCGCCAAGGGCATGGCCAACGGCGTTCCCGTGGGCCTCACCGTGACCACGCCGGAAATCGCCGCCGGCTACCAGGGTTCGAATATCGCGACGTTCGGCGGCAATCCCGTTACCTGCGTCGCCGCCCGCGCCACCATCGAACTAATTGAAGAAGAAAATCTTCGCGAAAATGCCCACACCGTGGGCGCCTACTTCCGCGGCAGACTGGAAGAATTGCAATCCAAACATGCCCTGATCGGCGATGTTCGCGGCATGGGCCTGATGCAAGCCCTTGAATTGGTAAAAGACCGCAAGACCAAAGAACCCGCCCCCGAAGCCACCACGAAAGTGATGGAACGCGCTCGCCACAATGGCTTGCTGATTGGCAAAGGCGGCCTGTACGGCAACACGCTGCGCCTCGCGCCCATGCTGAATACCACCAAAGGCGACGTCGACGTAGCCATCCAGCTCCTGGATAAATCGTTCAGCGAGGTAACCGTTAGCTAGTGCCATATTTTCGCGCCAACCCAGCACCAACCGTAACTTCAAACTCGCCCCTGGGTGCCCCACACGCCGAATTTGCGCGTGGGGATTTTGCGAATGGACTAAGAACTCGTTTGCCGCGCGCAGTCACTTTTTCGTTTGCGATTTTCGCCGTGCTCTTGTCAACGATTCTCGCCGGCGCGACCGTTTCCCTCGACGCTCAGACCTCCGAGCCCGCAAAAAAAACGCAGTGGAAATCCGTATCCCTGTCTCTTATACACAT
>CAXMLS010000675.1:0-1506 GCA_964194235.1 uncultured bacterium
GATGTGTATAAGAGACAGGTCGTATACTCTCGCCAGGAATTTTTCGGATGACCAGACTCTGCACGCTCCCGCTCGCTTTTCTCTTGGCATTCACTGCCCACGCCCAAAAAAATCCAAAATCCAAAGAAGAAACCTGCACCATCTTCGGCATGGTCATAAAAATGGCTGACAGCGCTCCGCTAAGAAAAGCCCGCCTATTGCTGAAAAGTGTCGACGACCCAAGTCGCAACATCTCCGCAGTCTCTGATGCGGAAGGACGATTCGCGCTCAAATCCATCGATCCCGGTCCTTACCGCCTCACCGTAACCCGTATCGGTTTTGTCACCCAGGAGTACGGCCAACGCAAGCCCACTGCGCCGGGCGCCGTCCTCACGCTTCACCCCGGTCAGGAAATGAAGGACCTCCTCTTCCGCATGATTCCTTCCGGCGTCATCTCGGGCAAAATCTTCGATGACGATGGTGAGCCGCTGCCCAGCGTCACGGTGGAGGCCGCGACGCAGATTTACGCAGAAGGAAAACGAACGCGGTCGGTAATCACCCAAGTTCAGACCAACGATCTCGGCGAATATCGCCTTTTCGGTCTTTCGCCCGGCAGGTATTTCGTTGGATCTCAGTATCCTCGCTGGACCCGCTACACCGGTGAGGATGATTCCTCCAGTGCCACCTCACAAGGAGAAGACTACGCAAAGCTGTACTACCCCGGCACAGCCGACCCCGCCAAAGCCGGACTCATCACCGTTAATCCCGGCGAAGAAAGTTCCTCAATCGATATCTCCATGCGTAAAGTCAACGTCCGTCAAATCCGTGGCCACGTCTACAACCAAGTCACGCACAAGCCGGGCGTGGGCGTGTATCTTCTCTTGCTCCCGAAGACGGTAGACCGTAATTCCAATTTCGGCGACGTGTCAACACAGGTGCAAAAGGCCGACGGTTCGTTTGCACTCTCCGGTGTGTTGCCGGGTTCCTACATGCTCGCTTCCTTTTGGATGGACGATGGCGTCGCTTACGTGAACCGTCAGGCCGTCGACGTTGGCAACGCCGATGTGGTAGGTATGGCTATCTCGGTCGCGCCCGGCGTTACTATAACCGGCCGCATCGTGTGGGACGGCCGCCCGAGTCTTGAAAAAGACGAGCTCAGCGTCGTACCGCAACCCACGGACATACCTTTCGGATTTCGTGGTCAAGTTCGCGTTGTGCACGACAATACGTTCACCATCAAAGAAGTGGGCGAAGGCACTTACCGCGCTGAAGTAAACGGCATGTCCAAGGACTGTTACATAAAAGATGTGCGCTATGGTGAATCGAGCGGCCTCAAAGACGGTTTCACCGTCACTCGCGGAGAGCCCGGAGCGCTCGAAATTATCCTCAGCTCTCGCGGAGCCCGTGTGCAGGGAACTGTCCGCGACGCGGACGGCCTGCCGTTATCCGGAGTATCTATCGTCCTGGTTCCGGATTTATCTCTTCGCGATCGGTATTCACTATATAAAACCTGTCTCTTATACACAT
>CAXMLS010000676.1:0-3359 GCA_964194235.1 uncultured bacterium
AGATGTGTATAAGAGACAGGGATTTGTACTGGTACAAAAATCCAGAGACCGGGCAATCTCGTTCGCTCGTCGCTCACGGTGAGCCTTTAGAAGGGGATGAGCCCACCATGCGCGAATACTTCTTTGAGCGCATCCGTTCTCAAGTCGAACGTGCGCTCCGCGAAGGCAATCATGGCGATTGGCCCATCATTACCCTCAACCTCGACGTAAAAACAGAAGAGCCTGAACATCTGCAAGCGGTCTGGAATCTTTTGCGCGAATATCAGGACTGGCTAACATCCACAACGAAATCGCGAGACATTACTGTCGTCGGTAAACTTGATTTGCGGCCAGTCCTGGTGCTGACGGGCGAGTCCGACGCGCAAAAGAAGATTTTTTACGACCAGCTGAGCGATGGTCAGAAGCTGCTTGTTTTCGGCGCGACTCCAACTCATCAAGAGGTGCCTCTGGCCGCCCCAGAAATGATTCAACCCTCACCAGCGGATAATTACCACCGCTGGTGGAACAACTATTGGGGAGTCGTCGAAGCGGGAGGCCCAGCAAAAGCGGGCGAGTGGACGCAGTCTAAAGAGTATAGGCTACGAAGCTTGGTTCAATACGCGCACAAGCAAGGTCTGTGGATTCGTTTTTATACGCTTGATGGAGCCGCAATTCCCGAATTGAGCAGTTTCGGATGGTTTCGCAATTACAACTTCGGCTCTCGCGAAGCCGTAGCAAAACGCTGGAGTGCTGCCATCGCGGCTGGCGTTGACTTCATCGCCTCCGATCAATACGAAGCTCTATCGGAACTAATCACCAAAAAATCCGGCGAAGGCAAGTGAACTAGGTCTGCGTAACTCCGAAGTTGCGGGTTGCTTGCTCTATTCAGCCGTCGGCGTTTCTACTTGACGGTGAACCAAAACGAAAGTAAAAGTAAGATTACGCAAACAATGGTACATTCGCGCCCGTGATGCGGGCTGGCGACATTGTGCGCACGGCCAATGATTCCGACACGGTGTGTGGAGCACGGCGGTGTTCAGCATGCCCGGTGACGAAGGAGGACTAGAATTTTTTAAACGGCATGAAGATATCGCCTGGTAAACGCAAAGGACTGGAGGCAATTTCCGACACTCGCGGGCGTATTGCCGCGTTGGCCATCGATCAGCGGAGTGCCTTGCGCAAGCTTTTTGCTGCGGCTACGGGAATGAAGGAAGAACAAATTCCGCGTGAAATGCTTGAAAGCTATAAGGAGGCAGTGGCCCGCGTATTAACACCTTATGCGAGTGCCATATTGCTCGACCCGGAATTTGGCTTAGTTGCTGCGACACGACGAGCGAAAAATTCCGGCTTGTTGCTGGCTTATGAACAAACCGGCTATGACAAATCTGTTCCAGGCCGTTTGCCACGTCTTCTGGATGACTGGTCCGTCCCTAGACTGGTCGCGGCGGGCGCCAACGGAGTAAAAACACTCCTGTACTATTCGCCTTTCAGTCCCCCGAGTATGAATAGTGTGAAACAGTCCTGGGTACAAAGAGTCGGAGCCGAATGTGCGGAGCAGGACGTGCCGTATTTTCTCGAGCTGGTTGCCTATCACGACGAAATGGATGAAAAGAGCAGGGAGTTTGCACGGCTCAAACCGGAGACTTTAACGCGCAGCATGGAAGAATTCTCCAAACCGCAATATGGCGTGGACGTTTTGAAAGTAGGCGTTCCGGTAAGCATGGCTTTTGTCGCCCGCCCCGGAAGAAACAGCGGTGATGCCGTATATACCCGTGACGAGTCCAAGGTGCATTTTCGCCGTGCTGCTGCGGCCGCGGGAAAGCCTTTCATCTACCTCTCCGAAGGAGTAAGCAACGAAGTCTTCGGCGAAGCTCTGGAGTTGGCGGCTGATGCAGGGTCCAATTTTTCAGGAGTTTTATGTGGACGGGCAACGTGGAAAGACGGCGTTCCTATTTTTGCGACAAGCGGACTTCAAGCTTTGGAAGATTGGCTGTCAGATGAGGGTGTCGGAAACATTCAGCGGATAAATGCCCGCATGGAACACGCGAACCCCTGGTTTCTATTTTATGACTCTACCAGTCGATAGCTCGCTATCGAGTTAGCGGGGATTTTGAAAAGTGCATCGAGCACATTTTGGTGTGTCAGTGCCAATCCCGCAATCGATAAACAAGTGCGCGTATCCGCGTTCGCTCTGGGCCGCGTCAATAGAGCAAGCGAAGTGCGGGCAATGCCGGGCGGAAAAGCATCACACGTCGCCATGGTATTGAGGGCATTAGGCACGGACCCGCTATGGCTAGGATGTGCCGGTGGCAGTAGCGGGGAACAACTTTTTAATGGATTACGGGCGATTGGTATACGCGTCCATCCCGTGGATGTGGGGCAGGACACGCGCGTGAATCTTGAAATTATCGACGAGCAAGGCTGCGTTACCGAATTGCTTGAACCTGGGAGCGTGCTCACTGATAAAAATTGGGAAGACTTGTATCACGCGCTGGAAGTATTACTTTCTAGTGAAAAAAATAGCGGGACCGTAATTGCATCTGGAAGCCTCCCACCGGGGGCCAATTCAGATTTTTACGCGAATCTTACTGAACTAGCCCATCGACATGGCCACAAAATGATTCTCGACACAAGCGGAGAACCGCTCCGGCGGGCGCTTCGTGCAGGTCCGGATTTAATAAAACCCAATCGCGAAGAAGCGGAATGGCTAACTGGCGAAACAATTGGCGATCGCTACGCTGCCAAGTCCTCCGCAAAGCGATTAACTCAACTTGGCGCCGAGAGTGTAGTTATCACCCTCGGACATGAGGGTCTGCTTTGGCACCTTGGTCCAGGGCAGGAGGTGTATCACGCTCAGCCAGCTACTGTGAAGGTGCGCTCCAGCGTGGGCTGTGGCGATGCAACTGTGGCAGCTTTCGCTTATGCGGCATCGGCCGGGTTTGGAGTGGAAGAAACTTTGCAATTAGCTGCTGCTTGTGGAGCAGCGAATTGCTTGGCGGATTCCCCAGGCAAGATACGTGAACAGGACATACGCACTTTGCAAACTCAGGTGAAGGTCGAAAAATTGTTTTAAACAAATTTGGCGAACGGACATAGCAGTGGCGCCAGCCGGAAATTAAGGAACACGTCTGGGCGCACAACCAACCCAAGGACAACAACGCATGGAGAGTGCGAAGACAAGAATTCAGGATTCGACAACTCTACAGGAGATTTTGTCTCAACCGTTAGCGTGGCAGGAGTCGCTGCGGAGCCTAGAGACAAACTCCAACATAGAGACAATTCTGGAAAAAGCCAGTTCGGCAAAAGAATTCCTATTTATCGGCTGTGGAACCAGCTTTTATCTAGCCGAAGCAGCCGCCGCATCCTGGACTGTACTCACT
>CAXMLS010000677.1:0-2673 GCA_964194235.1 uncultured bacterium
GCACCTGGGATTGGCCGGGTCCGTCGTATCAAAAGTCGGCTTCGGCGTGGAGGTTCGAAAACTCACCCGGCTCAGCCGGCTGTATACGTTTCCGCCGTCATAAAAAACCGCGCCGCCCAGTGCCGTTCCGAAGTACGGCAAGTGCATCGGAAACCGGAATTCCTGGTTCAGCACCAGCAGCGCCTGCCCTCCGACCGGGAAGCCCGTGTCTGCATCGCGCGGACCAGCCTGGTTTAACGCAAATCCGCGAAGCGACGTGCCGCCTCCCGCAAAAAATCTTTCCGGCAGCGGAATCACTGTTGGTAACGGCAAAGTGGTCGGCGGCGGGAACGTCAGCGATACCGTACCGCGATAAGGCGTCAGTGCGCCGAACCGAATGGATCGCGCAAAACTGAAACGCCGCTTGATTGGGTGGTACGTCGAATTTTGAAAGTAAGTTCGCAGAAAACTTCCGCTCGATCCGATGTACCCGTCGGCCACGCCAAAGTCCGCGCTATTGAAGCTGCCTCTGGTGGCGTCGGCTGGATTGTCGCGTTTGTCATGAACCCACGTCACCCCGAACTGTGAAACCAGCGTCGGCTGCTGAAAGAGTGGAATGGCCTGCGGGTTGATCGTATTTGCAATGTTCGATACCAGAACCTTGCGAAACACATAACGATAAATAAAAGTTGTGCGCGGCGTGAATTGATCAGTCAACTGAACCGAACCTTCGTAGCGCATTTCCGTAAACGTATTTATGTCTTGGGTCTTTTCCGTGTACGCCGTCGCTTGGAAGCTATAATTTTTATGTCCGAAAGTGTTGGGGTCGGAATAGCCCAGCAGCGCGCGATCCTCAATCGTGCTTCCGCGCAATTTAAGTGACAGTGAATCCGCTCGGCCCGTCAGATTCAATTTTGAAATTTCAAAAATTCCGCGCGGCGCGGCCCGCAGCTGCCCACCCGTCGGGTCCGAAGTGCTCGCGAGTCGCTGTACTTCGAAGCCGCCGCCATACGCCATCGTGTACCGCTTGGCTTCTTCCACCAGCACCACCAAATCCTTATCGCGGTCCGTTCCCGTGGGATTTTGCGGTTCGATCGTCACGCGATTAAAAATACCCAAATTGTACAAACGCCGTTGCGATTCGACCACTTGGCCTTCCCGCAATGGCGCGTTTTGCTTCACCTGCACTTCCCGCCGGATCACCCCTGCGCGCGTATGCAAATATCCGGAGTAAAGAACATTGCGTACCTTTGTTTGTGGTCCTTCCTCAATGTGATATGTCAGCCGGACGGGATCGGCCTGCGCGACGTTGCTCGGCGAATTCTCTTCGTGGCCTTTCTCTTGTTTTTCTTTCCCGCCTTGCTCTTCTCCGTCTCCCTTCTTGGCATCGCTTGGCGCATTGCCTTTCGTCCCTTTTTCCGACAGTGGCTCCGAATTTATCCGGCCGGCTTTTGAAGTGAAGTTCGCTTCCGGAAATCCTTCGTTAAAATACAGCGCCAGAATCACGTCGCGATCCGTCGCTACGTTGAAATCTGAATAAGGCTGCCCCGGCGTCGAGGCAACTTCTCCCATTAACTCTTCCTCCTTGAACGCATGCACTCCATCCATCGTGAGTGAAGCGACCCGTGTTTGCTTGCCTTCCTGAATGTTGAATTGAATCGAAAGGTCGCCGTTTTTACCTTTGTAGTTGTCTGCCGTAACCGCGTCTATCTTCGCCTCTAGAAATCCGTTCGCCATGTACAGATTCCGCATCGATTGCGCGTCTGATTCCACCAGGCGCCGGCTGAATCGTCCCGCCGAACCCAACGCCCCGCCAAAAATCTGCAGCCGCCCGCGCAGCAAGGTCGTATTGAAATAGTGGTTGCCGGAAATTTCGATGTTCACCAGCTTGTGCCGGTCGCCCTTATTTACCTGATACGCAATAATTTCTTCCGTCCCCTTATATCCGTTCGCGTTTGCCGTCACCGCGTGCGTGTCCGTCGTGTACTCCACACTGGAATCGAAGTAACCCTCGCGCTCCAGTTTTTCCCGTAGGTTGCGCTTGCCTTCTTCCAGCAGGTCGGCGTCGACCGCGCCTTCCTGATATACCGGCACAAGTTTTTTCAGATCGCTCTTCGAAAATTTTGCTCCTGCAATCGTCAGCTTCACACGCGGCCCTTGTGAGACCTCTACATCCAGCGGAATCGTCTTGTTCGCGGCATCGTAACCTCCGCGTCGAACTACCACGTGCGCCATCAGGTTTCCTTTTTTGACCAAAAACTTTCGAATTTTGTCCGTTCCCCGCTGCAGTCGCGCCGAAGTAATCTTCCGACCCGCTTTCATTTTGAGCCTGGACAAAATCTCCGCGTCCGGATACTCCGTTTCGTTCTTCAACCGGATCGCTCCTACTCTCGCGCGCGGGCCCGGGTGCACTTGGAAGATCACATCCATTTGATGCATTTCGGCATGCGGTACAGTCTCTGCGGTTACCACTGCGGCGTATAGACCTTCTTGCCGGAGCGTGTCGCGCAAGCGCTCCGTTGCTTCGTCCACGCTGTCGCGCCGGTACGTTTGCCCTAGGTTAAGTTGCGTGGCAGCGGCAGCCGAAGCATCGCTCGGCGGCGCTACCAGTCCTTCAATCCGCACTTCGTTAAAAAATAGGTTTTCTCGCGCTACAAAATCCAGCCGTACTCCGCCCGCAACATCCGTTACCGC
>CAXMLS010000678.1:0-2655 GCA_964194235.1 uncultured bacterium
GATGTGTATAAGAGACAGGTGTATAAGGGCGCGATCAGCGGCTGGACGATGCTGAGCGTTCCATCGAAAGCGCGGACGTCTCCCCACGCCTCCAGGTAATGCGATTCCGGGATGTGCCACTGGCAATAATCGGAAGTTTCGTCGAAGTGGGAACTGAGATGCACCGTGGCGCGAACGTGTTTTAGTTTGGCGGTGAACTCAAAATCGTGCGGCGCATCGTAAACCGGATTCCCACCAAGGATCAGCAGGGTATCGACCTTGCCGGCGCCCATGTCGTTGCAAAGCGCGCGGAAAGATTCCAATTGATTGACGGTATTCGCTTCAACCGGCTCGGTGTAGTACACCGTCTTGCCGACATTGCCAAGCGCGGCGTTAATGGCGTGGGTAAGAGCGTGCACTTCAGCGGGCTGTTGTTCGCCAGCGATGACCAGCGACGCGCCGCGATGCTTTTGAAGTTCTGCGCGCACCGTATCAAGCCAATGCTGCGCCGCAGCCGGCATCTCCGCCGTGCCGCCCAAACCCACTTTTGCCGCCAGGGCGCGGGTAAAAAGTTCGATATCGCGGGAACGTAACGGCAAACGGTGATCGGCCGTTGCCCCGGTTACGGAAGGCGTTGGCTCGACAACGTATAGGCGGTTCATTTCCGCAGCGTCGTTGTCCAGCTTGCGGCGGCGATAAAATTCTTTCATGTAACGAATGTGGCCCGGGCCGCTGGCCATGAAGTCCGAATCCAGCGAAAGAATGACCTCGGCCTTTTCCGGCCGATACACGGTATTCACGTAGCGGCCGAAAGCCATTCTGGAGCCTTCGCGCGCGCCATCGCTTCCCGCCGGCTCCCACTGATGCCACTGCGCTTTGGGATAAAGCTTCAGCAGCGCCTGAATCTGGCCACTGACCAGCGGCGACGTAATCGTTCCGGTGAGAATACGGAAGCCTTCGCCCTGTGCCGTTTTTATCGCGCCGGCCATGGTTTGCGCGGCATCCGTGAATGCGCTGGCGGAGCTGATTTCCCCCAGGTACATGGCGACTTGCGAACGATCTGGATCGTAAAGATTCAAAATCGACGCCTGCACGAAAGAATTGATCGCGCCCAGACTCGATGGATGGTCGGGATTACCCTGAATATTGGTGGGCCGGCCTTCGTGGCTTTCGACCAGTACACCGATGGCATCTGCGCCGAAGGGCATGGCCGTGGCATAAAATTGCGGCTTGCCGAGAATTAATCCTTCAGGCTGCTTCACATACGGAATGATGTGTTCTTCGGGGGCTTTGCCGCACCCGGACAAGCCGGCGAACGCCAGCGACGCGGCCATCAACTTTAGAAAATCGCGGCGGTCAACGGAATCGTCCCACTCCGAAGCCTGGCGCGGGAATTCCCGATGGAGCAACTGCTCAAAGCGCGGATCATCGGCGAGTTCTTCCAGC
Source organism: uncultured bacterium (assembly GCA_964194235.1). Taxonomy (GTDB): domain Bacteria; phylum Acidobacteriota; class Terriglobia; order Acidiferrales; family UBA7541; genus Acidiferrum. Next base: position 1,426 of record CAXMLS010000678.1, read on the forward strand.
GTGCGCCAATACTGCTTGCCGGTCTTGGATTTCAGGCTGGCCCGTACCGCGGCGAGGTCGAGCGTATGTTCCAGCACCACGCCGGCATCGGCGCCCGCGAACCCGTCCGCGTGATCCTCATGATCCGTATCCTCGTGATGCCCATGGTCGTGATGCACGTGATCGTGATTTGCACCGGGAAAGTGCGCCGCGTGACCATGCGCTGCGAGACCGTGCAATTTACCGTCGATGTTGTCGTTCTCTTTCATACCGTCCATTAACGCTTAGCGATGACACGTCGAACAATTTGTCAGTTCATTGGTGCTGCGAATATGATTCTGCGCCGCCAGTTTCTTGCCGAGTTCCGCCTGATTCGCCGCCGGCTGCCAATCCATATTTACGACTTGATCGTGCGGGCGCAGGGCCTGCTCCGGATTGCGATGGCAATCGAGACACCACTGCATCGTCAGTGGTTTCGCCTGAAATACCAGCGGCATTTGATTAATCTGCCCGTGGCACGACGAACAACCCACGCCCTTATTCACGTGAATGCTGTGGTTGAAGTACACGTAATCCGGCAGCCGGTGGACTTTCACCCAGACAATGGATTTATCCGTGCGATAACTTTCGCGAACCGGCTCAAGATACGCGGAGTTGTTGTAAAGCACCGAGTGGCAATTCATGCAGGTCTTGGTGGGAGGAATTCCAGCGTAGGCGGAGCTTTCGACGCCGCTATGACAATAGCGGCAATCGATGCCGTCATCGCCGACGTGATGTTTATGACTGAATTGAACGGGTTGTTGCCGCGTAATGTTCTGGTGGGTGTAATACGGCGCGCGCGCGACTCCCAGCACGCCGCTAAGTCCCAACGTCACCGCCAACACAGCAAAGAGGAGACTGAATCGGGCGGCGGAATTGGCGCTGCGGTGAAAAATCTGGGCCATGTGTGTTTTTGCACTTGAGTGGAGGAGCGCACCGAAAGAGAAACGGCTGCCTGAGCGTCCACGACTCTAACCGGGAAGTGCGAGCCCGGGTCCGTTAACGCGATAGTTTCCTCTAAAACTTTCTGGAATGCAACCATCGATCAAGAAGGTGGTATTTGAAAATCTAAATTGAATGCGATGACCATTTCAAATTTTCAGAAAATGTAGAAATAGGTTACGTCACGATAAATCCCAATGATTACGCGGTTTTGCGCAAACCTGCGTGCTGAGCGTTACGCACTACAGCTCCTGTCTCTTATACACATCT
>CAXMLS010000679.1:0-20478 GCA_964194235.1 uncultured bacterium
GGACAGAGTGATACCGCGTTCGCCAACCACGGTCTCGTACTTCTCGGTAAAGTCTTCGATGTCACCCTCGAGGCTGGCGATTTCCGCGGCTTCGCGTACGCGCTCGGCATCGTATTGCGGAAGTCCAAACGCAATATTCTCACCCACTGTTTCGCCAAACAGATATGTATCTTGTGGCACATAACCGATCGCTCGGCGAAGCGTCTCAAGCGGCCATTGGCGAATCGGGCGGCCGTCGATGAGCAGTTCACCGTTCGGAGCATCCCACAGCCGAGCCACCAGCGCGGCCATGGTGGTTTTGCCGCTGCCGGTCGGCCCGACAATGGCAAGCGTAGAGCCTGCCGGTATGCGCAAATTAATATGGCTCAGTATCGCGTGGCCGGGCTGGCCGTTTAAAGGCGCGCTCTGATTGCTGCCGTTTCCCGACAGCATCGTTGGGTACGTGAAAGTAAGATCGCGAAATTCGATGTCGCCCTGGAGATCTTTCTCAGGCGAAACTTTGACGTCGCGGTCGTCGATTTGAGGTTGTGCATTCAAAATATAAGTCAGCCGTCCCATGGACGCCGCGCCGCGTTGAAATATATTGGTGACCCATCCGAGGGCGATCATCGGCCAAACGAGAAGCGTCAAAAAATTTGAGAAGGAAACCAGACCACCCAGCGAAAGCTGATTGCGCAGAAAAAGGTAGCCGCCCTTCCAAAGAACGATCAAGAAAGTGGTTCCGATGAGCGCCTGCAGCGAGGGCATGAACATGCTCCAGGTGCGGATCAGCTTTACGTTCCGTGCTACATACTCACGATTGGGTTCGTCAAACGCGCGGATCTGCGCGTCTTCCTGCGCGTAGGCGCGAATCACGCGCACGCCTGAAAGATTTTCCTGAACTTTAACGGACAGGGCCGCGAGCGAAGCCTGAATTTTTTCGTACAAGTCGTGGATTACTTTTCCAAAGTGCCGCACCACGATGGCCACAACCGGCACCGGAACCAACACCCAAAGCGTCAGCGAGGGAGAGAGTTTGAACATCAACACAATGGCCATCAGCATGGTAACCAAGGTGGTCGCGCTGTACATGATTCCGGGCCCGAGAACCATGCGCACGGCGTTCAAATCATTTGTGGCGCGCGACATCAGCTCGCCGGTGCGATTGCGAACATAAAATTCCGGCTCAAGAATCAGTAAACGATCCAGAAGGTCGTTGCGAATGTCGAATTCGATGTCGCGCGAGACACCGATCAAAATCCAGCGAGTGGAAAACGACAAAATTCCTTTAAGGGCGATGCAGCCGACCAACAAGAGGCAGTAAATACCCAGCGTGTGGCGGCTATGAGGCGAATAGAAGGGAATGATCCGGCTCAACCATGTAGCCGGAAGCGCTCCCACTCCTGTCGCGCCGTTGGAAAACGGACGAGCACTGCCCGCCAGCACATCGATAATGATTCCCGTTGCCAACGGCACGATGTTGCCGACGATGCCCATGAGCGCCAGTGCAAACAGGCCGAGCGTAATTCCGCCGGTGTAATGCTTTAAGTACGGTAAAAGCCCGCGCAGATTCTTCCACGACGAAACTTTCGGCGGCTCGGCGGTGGCCCCGGTACGCAAGGCGGCGGTATTTGTTGCGGCCGCACTCATCGCAGCATGGACCTCACGTTCTCCAGCGAAGTGGATTCCTTCAAGAAGTGCTCATACGTGGAATCGAGCGATTGATAGCGGTTGGTTGCAGGATTCCAGCGCACTCCGACCGGCAACACGTGTGAATCGCCGTTGACCTTCAACGGCGTGAAATAAAGTTGCAGTCCTTTTTCCGCGTTTTGTTCGTACTGCAGGCGCCAGCCGGTGATGGAATCGAGCGGCGTCAGGCCCAGGAATCCTTTGGCATTTTTCAGGTGCTCGTCGCAGCGCAATAATTCCGTCCACTTGCCATTGTCATCCTGCGCCACGATGGCGCGCGTAATCACAGTGCCGGGGATATTGTTCTTCGGGGTTTTCGGCACTACGTTGGCAGCGAGAAACTGACGCTTGCCATTTTTGGCCAAATCTCCAACCAAGAGAACTTGCGCATCGCTGCCAAGTAGAACTTTTGCAGCCGCTTGAATTTCGTCGGGAATTGCTGGCTCCGGTGGTTTGGTTTCCGCGGCAGGGGCGGATTTTGGCTTCGGTGCATCCGAGCCGCAGCCAGACATTGCGAAACTCAGAGATAGCACGCCCAGTACCGCCAACACCCAAATTGGTGGCACCCTAGCGATGACTCCTGTTGCGCGCCGCGTCGCAACTAACGTCGCAAAAATGTTCACTTGGTTGATCCTCGAATGCCTACTCGAAATGTATTTCATTAACGTTTGGGAGGAAATATTGCCTCCGGTCTTTGCAAGGGTGCTTCGGTTATCGGTCTCGGCATGAGTAACGTTCCGGCACCATGCGGCTGGCCAGAACCTCCACCAACCACAATTCTAGCTGCTCAAATTGAAAGACTCTAGCAACCCAATTGCAAATACTTTGATTCGTATTAACGCGCCTGAATGGCATCCAGACGTGCTTCAAAATTTTCTTCGCCTTCGGACCACAACCGGCTGCGATCGACGGGCAGCGCGCTTTGCACCGCCTCCACCCAATTGAATAACTGTTGGATGTTGGCACGCGTTTTTGCGTGATATTCCTTCACGTTTCCGCCCACGCTCATCCACTGCCGGAAAGTGTGCTCCGCCGGGTGATCGGAAGAATCAAAAGGATTGCTGGCCTTCGCAGGAGCCAGCACGCCGGCGTGCCCGGTGAAGAAATGTTCAAAGCCGAGGTCCGCTACGAAATGCCCTTCGGTTTCAGCAATATTACTGTCGTGCTCCGCGCCAATGCAGGTCAACGCCAGCGGCTGCGGCGTGTGCTGCCACTTCAGCGTGTCCACGTTCAGGTCCCACAGATCCCATTTTGCGCCGACGATGTAAGCGCTATCCGCGTTCAAGTGCTGTAGAGCCAGAGCGGCAACTTCCGCAGGGCCATATTTTTGCGCCCGCAGGTCCCAGGAGGCCACCGGAGTTTCCGTGGCGTCGACAGGTTGGACGGTTAATTCCGTAAAAGTATTCAGGGACGCCGAAAGAGGCGCGGTGGTCAGGAAGCGAGCAAATTCAGCAATCATGGTTTCTTCAGAAAAATCGCGCGTCCACACGCGTAGATATGCACGGTTAGCCATAGTTGAAGGAGCACATGCATTATACCGGGCAACCCGCAGAACAGGCCAATCGCCTCTCGGCGATCGCGAGGTGCGATGCGGCTTAATCGTTCTGGTCGAAATGAATGCTTTTGCTTTGGATCAATCGCTGTCGTTAGTTGCCGGGCGTAGCCGTGCGCGAACGGGTGTTGGGGTCGTCGATCGGCGGAGTCAAGTTACGGGCGATCTGCTGCAAGCGTTCCTGCAACGTTTCCCCGATTCCCGCAAAAACCTGCGCGCACGTTTCGCGCAACTTTTCTTCGGCGGCCGCGGAAATGCTCGCCACCACTTCTCGAGACTGATGGTCCAGGGAGGTTACCGTAGCCAGCATCCATTGATTGGAAACGTTTTCAAGACGTGTGCGATGGTGTTCCGTAGCCTGTTCGCTGATTTTGGAATAAACACTGCGGAGATCGATTTGATGCCGGTCGGTCAACGTTTTCCACGAGTCGAGCAGTGGCGAGAAGCTAGCTTGCACCTTGGAGTAGGCTTCTGTAACCCCTGATTCCAGCGCCTTATTCATACTTGCCTGAAAGCGCCGCAAAAACTCTTCCTGCTCCGCGGTAACCTGCTGCGAAAGTTCTTTCTGGGCCGCAGCGAGATTCGCACGGGCTTCATCTACGGATTTCTGCAACTCTTCTCCAAAACCTTGCAACTCCTGCCGGCCGGTCCGCTGTATTTCGTCCGTGAAAGTCGCGGAGGTCGTCTCGGAAGCTTCCGCGAATAACGATCGCGCCCGGTCGAAGGCGCTGCGGACGGTGTCTTCCATTTGCGCTTGCGTGTGACCAACAAAATTACGGCTGGAGTTGTCAAGATCATTGGTGAACGCACTGGAAATGTCCGCAGCTTTTGTACGTAGATGCGAACCGGCTTCCTCTACTGCTTTCTCTGTCACTGTTTGAATGTGCGTCTGCGCTTTCTTCTCGTACCACTCCGCCGACTTGAAAACATCCTGGATGGCTTGATGTTTCACGTGGCTGAGTTTTTCTTCCAGGTCGGCAAGATTTCGCGAGGTGATGGAGCGTGCTGCTTCATCCAGCACGTTTTCCGTGCTGCCCAGATTTTCCCGGAAGCGCGAGAGAGATTCCGCAAAGGCTTCGTCCGCAGCGGCACGAATGCGATCCTGCTGCATGGAGAGCGAAGCATCCAGCAGCGCCCGTCCACCGACCATGCGCTGAACGGATTCTTCCGTGCGCGACATATGAGGCGTTACGATGGCCTCGATCCGTTGCTCGAATTCCCCAGCGGCACGTTTGCTGGTTTCATCGGATGCCGCTCTCACGCGCGAATTGATCTCTTCGAACAAAGCATCAGACCTGCGATGCAGCTCGTTTCTATGCAAGCTAAGAACGTCATCCAGTTGCGAGTGGAAATTAACCAGCGCCTGTTCCTGCAAGGTTCCCAGTCGCGCCGAAAAATGTTCCAGCTTGGATGCCGACTCGCCCGCCTGCGCGACGTTAAATTCCAGCCGCTCTGCGGTTTGCTGCAGCGATTCGCGCAGCGCCGTGAGCCGCTGCTCTAATTCGGCCGAAGCTTCCGCTGCGCGATCTTTCAATGCCGCGCTGTGGCCTGCGGCTTCCTCATGCAATCGCGAGAGAACTTCGCGTCCGCGTTCATCGATTCCGCCGATGGCTCTGTTCTGTGCTTTGGGCAGGGACGTTTCTACCGCAGCCTGCCAAAGCGTCTTAGCCATTTGAAGTTCCTTGGCCAGATGACTCTCCCATTCCTGGTAAGCCGACGAGAGGGCCGTAACCACCTGCCGTTCAACTTCTTGGGCGGCCGTTTCCAAAGCCTGACGCTGCGACGCCAGCGCTTCTTCGCGCAAGCGCGTGGTTTCCTCCACCGCGCGCGCAGCTAGTTCCGCGATGAGTGCCTCGGTCTGATCGGCCTGCGCCTTCAGGCGCACCACCGCTTCCTCTCGAATTCGCGCGGCATCGTCCATGGTGCGTGCCGCAGCGGCCGCGCGTTCCGCTATGTGCGCTTCAGTGTCTTCAGCCTGGATAGCCAGATTGGTGGAGGTCTCTTCGCGTAAGTGGGCAGCTTCGGCCTGAGCCCTGCCAATTTGCTCCGCATGGGCAAGCAGGCGCGCCTCGGATTCATCTGCCTGAGATTTCAGTCGAGCGGCGACGTCCTCGGCTTCCTTGTACAGGCCGCGAAGGTTTTCTCCGCTTACGCGCAATTGCTCCAGGTGTTCGTCGCGTTGCGCGGTGCCTTCCTGTGCCAGCTTGGAAGTCAACTCGTGAGTCAGTTGTTCCAGTTGCGGTGCGAGCGCGCGAGGCAATTCGGTGCGCATTGCTTCGGTGGCGGCGGCGCTTGCCACGCGAGCGTAATGCTCCGCCTCCTGTTGAATGCGTTCGATCAGCCGCGTTGTTTCGTTGGTAACTTCGAGACGTGCTGCTGCGAATTTCTGGTCCCAGTGTTCGACCGAAGCGGCATGCTCAGTGGAAACGGCCTGCACCGCAGCTTCTCTGGCGGCGGCCTGAATCTGTTGCTTGGCGTCCGCAACCAATCGCGCCAGTTGACGCGCGAGTTGCAGCGATGCGTCCGTTGTGCTGGTGGGAGAAGGGAACGCTCGTAAATTATCGGTCGTTCCGTGAGTGAACTCGCTTTCGTCGCTCCCGCCGAGGTGATGATCCATCTCCATCGCATGTGAGTCATGCCCGAGGCCTGACACGACGTCGGAATGCTCAGTCTCCTTGAAGGCGAACCAGTCTTCCGGTGGGAATGCGATGCCCCAAATGTTTCCGGGAGTTTCCAGTTCGAGCGCCACCTGAAAAAGTTGCCTCACGGTTCGCGGCCGCTGGATCCAGGCCACTCGTCCGCGCACCACTCGCGGCGGATGGCCGGTCTCCGGGTGGGGAACTTCCAACTTCACCCACATATTTTTTAAAACATAATACTTCGACTGGTAACGGCAACCATGGCAATTGATGATCAACGAGGAAGTGTGTTCCGTAAAAGGGCGCCCGATCGCGTCCACTCCGGTGACGGACAGCGGCACGGCTTGCACGATGCGCGTGCTACGGCGCTTCCGCAGATCGGCGCTGGTGTGCGCTGCGGACGCCGGCGGCATTTCCACCGTTTCGTCGCTGAGATTGCTGCTGGTTTCGTCCATTGCTCTTTTTAAGCTCCCAAGTGCGTTTCTGCTTACAAGTATTGCTCGTCGCCCGGCGCTAGTGCTCTCCGCTAGCGGACGATTCTTTCGGCTCGCTGCGCCGATCAACTTATGGATGCGCGGCCAATGCACAAGGCATTAAACCAATAAAATAATTCCCGCAAAAATGCGGGTTCGCTAACACGCGCTGTACTTGAGACCAATTCCTACGGCGGTTCGAACGCGAACTGTAGTGCGCCTGGGTCGGGATAGCGCACCTCCTCGCAGGGGACGAAGCAGAATTGAATTTTATACCTCTATGAAACAATTGGCTATAGAGTCCTACGGGTCCTACTAGTACCACGTCCTAGCTTAACGCGATGATTTCGACCGCGAATAACCGTTTACAACTCGCGCCGACCTTCCATGGCCTTTAGCATCGTGATCTCGTCGGCATACTCCAGATCCGCGCCGACCGGGATGCCCACGCCGATCCTGGTGACTTTTACTCCTAGAGGTTTCAGCAATTTAGACATATAGACTGCAGTGGCCTCGCCCTCCGCGGTGGGATTGGTGGCCACGATAATCTCTTCCACACCGCCGCCTTTCAGGCGTTCGATAAGCGACTTGATCTTCAGTTGCTCCGGTCCGCGGCCGGAGAGCGGCGACAGGGAACCGCCCAGCACATGGTACATCCCGGAGTACATGCGGGTTTTTTCAATGGCCATAATGTTGTGGGCTTCTTCGACCACGCAGATGGTTCTGTGGTTCCGGGTGGGGCCGACACAATACAGGCAGGGATCGGTGTCAGTAATGTTGTGGCACGTCGAGCATTCGTGGATTTTTTCTTTGGCGTCGCGAATGGCGTCAGCAAGGGCCAGCGCATTTTCCGGCGCGGCACGCAACAAATAAAAAGCCAACCGCTGGGCCGTTTTCTGTCCGATTCCGGGAAGATGTTTCAATTCGTCGATGAGGCGTTCAACAGGCGCGGCAAAATCTGGCATCTAGGATGTGTAGCACAGCGTGCGCTTCGGCGCAAACGTTCGCCGGGAAAGTGCGCCAGCAGGATCAGCGTCAGATCGAAAGTGAAATGGCTATATGGAATAAAAATGACGCATGGAACTGCGGAGCCATTCAAATAAATCGTGGAAAGTTAAAACAGGCCGGGAATTTTCAGACCGGACATCCCGGGGACGCTGCCCGCGAGATTTTTCATCTGGCTCGCCAACTCATCGTCCACGCGCCGTGAAGCTTCATTGACTGCCGCCCGCACCAGGTCTTGCAACATCTCCTGATCCTTGCCCGCAAAGACTTCCGGCTCGATGCGAATTTCGACAATCTGTTTCTGGCCGTTCATTTTTACATTGACCATGCCCCCGCCCGCGGAAGCTTCCACATTGACGGAATTCACCTGGCGTTGCAGGTCGTCTTGCAGTTGCCGAAACTTCGACAGCATCTGTTGCAGGGCGTTGACTTCCATCAGCGTCATTCGTCTTGGGGCCGTCTTACTTCGGAGATTTTGCCCCCGAAGCGCAGCAGTAACGAACGCACCATGGGATCACGTTCAAACTTGGCCCGCAATTCCTGTACATCCGCGCCCACGCGCGATGGTGTAGCAGGAGTCTTACCAGTTTCGAGTTTAGCACACACGCGTATGGCACGACCGAGCACAGTGCTTGAAGCGGCACGCAACTTCTCCAACGAATCGCGGCCTTCCAGCATTTCGGCAAAAGCTTTTCTTTCGTTGGGAAAATAAATTTTTAATTCCGCACCATCGAGTTCCCATCGTCTGGCGTGTTCCAGCAATTCGCCCAGGAATTTCTGTTGCCGCTGTATAGCGGCTTTTATTTCGGAGACTTGTTTTTCGGTAATGCCGTCGACGCGCAGATCGCTGCCATCGATTGCGGTAGTGTCACTGATTTCGCTCGCGCGATCGGTGCTAGAAGATACAGCGGAACTTCTAGTTTCACGTTTTCCATTGCTTGGAGCGTTTGGAATGCTCGCGACGTTTCTGTCGGCTGCTGGTTCGGCGACGGGGTTGGATGAGGCGATGGGCGCGGCCGATGGTGGTGCGATGTAAATACCCGCTGAGGCATTTGGGGATTCGCCGGTACTCGATAGTGAGAACTTTTCCGCAGGGAATTGCGACACTGAGGAAGATGGCGCCGAAACTGTGCGTGTAGTAGAAGCATCGGCAGTGCTCGCAAGCAACTTCGCTTGGGGCGGTGCAACCGCTGCAGTCGCGGCGCGCCGCGCGGGAACTGGAGACGACGACTCACCACCATTTCCGGTTTTCAATTCCGTGAGCAGTTCCTCTAGCGGCGCGAGCCGGGAGGCGTTGATTAATCGCAATAGTCCCATTTCCAGGTGAACGCGCGCGTCGGGTTTGCGGCGAAGATCATCATCGGTTTCAAGTAGAATCTGAAAAAAGCGCGTGAGGTCTTCCTCGCTGAACAGCGCCGCGGCCTCCGCCAGTGCCGGACGCTGGTCGGGCGTCGCCGCGATCAAATCGGAATCCGCACCGCACACTTTGGCGATCAACAGATTGCGCATGTGCCGGATCGCTTCCCGGCAAAAATGCTGCAAGTTGCGGCCCTCTTTTTGAAAAGTGTGAATTAATCCCAGCGCGCGGTCGGCAGAACCTTCCGCGATGGCCGCGACGAGTTCCGCCAGCGCGTCGTCGGTCACCACGCCGAGTAGTTCACGGACTTCCTTATTCCCGATGATTTCGCCGCAATACGCGCGCGCCTGCTCCAGAAGCGACAACGCGTCGCGCAAGCTGCCTTCCGCCATGCGCGCGATAACCGCCAAGGCCCCGGCATCAATCCGGAGATTTTCTTTTTGCGCCACTTCTTCTAGGCGCGCGGTAATTTCCGCGAAGGTCAGGGCGCGGAAATGAAAATGTTGCGAGCGGGAACGAATGGTGTCGGCGAGATCCTCGGGCTGCGTCGTGGCCATCACAAAAGTAACGCGATCCGGCGGTTCTTCCAGAGTTTTCAGCAGCGCGTTCGACGCTTCGCCGGTGAGCATGTGCGCTTCATCGAGGATGACGACTTTATTTCGCGATGCCGCCGGCGCATAACGCACCATCTCGCGCAGTTCGCGGATCTGATCGATTCCGCGGTTGGAAGCCGCGTCGATCTCGATGACATCAAGGGAAGTGCCGGCAGCAATTTCCCGGCAGGAATCGCATTCGCCGCACGGCTGTGACGTCGGTCCTTTCGCGCAATTCAAAGCCTTGGCAAGAATGCGTGCGGCGGTGGTTTTTCCCACACCTCGCGCTCCGGAAAAAATGTAGGCATGCGCGACGCGATTGTTTTTAATCGCGTTGGCCAGCGTTTCCGTGACGTGCTGCTGACCGACTAAATCGCTGAATGTTTGGGGCCGCCACTTGCGGGCAATAACCTGATAGCTCATGAATTGGGAATCACTCCGGTCGCGGGAGAAAACGTTTGCGATGAGAGGAACTCCGGGTGATCTGCGGCACCCGAGGTAATCCCGGTACCGTTGCTCCCTTCCGGGCCTGGCGGGGTTCGCGGGACCTCGTTGCACAGAGCCCGAAGTTCCACGCTCCGGCAGTCGCGAGTGTTGCAAGCGTCTGCAGAAGAAAATTCTAACACAGCGCCGGGGACGCGGCCAGAAATCGACCGCGCTGGCGAAAAGTGGTTTACGCCGCGCAAATTATTTTTTGGTTTTGGGGCCCTTGGATGGATCATCCGCGGGATTGACGTAATTTATTTTGAAAGGGCCGACACCGTGAACCTGTACCACGGTGACGCCCTTGGCCCCCGCGAAGTGATGCATCTTATGCGGCATGAACACGTAGGTGCCCGGCGGCAGGGTCATCATTTTGGATTCATCGTACGAGTCGCCCATGCCGGCCATGAAGGAACCGGAGATTACGGTGACGTTTTCATCGACGGGATGCCAGTGCGGAGGAAACTTTCCGCCGTCGAGAAATCGCAATTGAAATACGCATGGCGCGCCGGGCTTGTCGCAATCGCCGTGCAGCGGGCCCATTTCTACACCCGGTGAATATTGAATCCATTTAATTTTGTCCGGCGTGTCGATGACCGCCTCGGGACCGGCAGTTTTCGCGTCAGCAGCAGCTGCAGGTTTCTTGGCTGCGGGTTTTTTGCTTTGCGCGGCGGTACCCTGCGCCTCCGTGTCGCTTAAGCACAAACCGCCGGTAATTAATAGTGCCGCCAAGAATCCGGCTGGCATGAATTTATTCTTGAGCATGGACCCTCCGTGGGTAAAAGATTTCGCGCAACATATCACAAAGCGTATGTACGGTAAATGTTGATGTCGCGAGCCAGTAGCAACCGCTTACCGTGCGTAAGCCGGACGTACATGCTGTGGAGAGATCCGGGCACGGCAGTGGCTCAGAAAATTGTGCTCTGTTGAGCAACACCGTGGCCAGGGATTGGCGAACTGGCCCACGCAGATGCGGGGGTACACTAACCATGGATGGAATTCCTCCCCATCCGCCCACGTTTGTTGCGCAGAATTTGTTTCGCAAAATTTGCGGCGCAAACGCCGGGTCCGCGGCGCCAGCGGAACGTACCGGCAGAGCCGGCACCGTCCCACGATACGGGATCAGTCTGCGCTCATCGCGCAGGCAGGAGGAAATTCATGAAAACATTTTTGTCTCTCGTTTTGACCGGGGCACTGCTTTGCGTTACCGCTCCGGTGTCTTTCGCGGAGCCCCGCCAGGTGGTTCCCGGGACGCAAGTGCGTATACATATCATCAGCAATATCGGCACGGCCATTTCAAGAGATGGTGACCCATTTGTGGCGATAGTGTCTGAGCCCGTATTCGTGGGCAACACGTTGCTGATTCCCGCAGGTACGCGTGTGAATGGTGTTGTGGGCACCGTGGAACGAGCGCGCCGCTTCTCCATCTTTCGCGGGCAAGCGTATATGGACCTGACGTTTCGCAGCATGGAAATCGACAGCCGCCTGATCCCCGTGCAGATGAGCATCATCGCCGTGGAACAACCCAGCAGCGACCGCGACGGCCGGCGCCGCAAAGACGTGCAGATCGATGAAGGCCAGATCATCGAACAAAAGCACGACTACCGCGGCGATGTAATGGGCGGATCCATCGGTAGCGGCGGCGGGGCACTGGCAGGATTGATTTTCAGCAACGTCGCCAGGGGATTCGGATTCGGCCTGGCCGGCAGCGCTGCGTATATCGTCGCGCGTAAAGGAAAAGAAGTGGATCTGCCGTCGCAGACGGGCATGCTGGTGCGCATAGACAACAGCGTGGCCATTCCCGCAACGCTGGGAGCCGCTGCGCCGGCGCCCGAAACCCGCTAGTCCCGCGTCAGGGTTATTCGAATACAACGCTCGAAAAATGACACTGCGCCTTCCGTGCATAACACGGCAGGCGCAGTGTGTTTTTACGATGGTGATGGAGCGGAACTGACTACTCTTCCGCGTTCCGTTTTTCAACTGTCAGCGGCAGCGTTGCAATCTGTAATCCCGCAAAGTTCAGGACTTGGGAAAGTTCGCGTCCGCCTTCACTTCCTGGAGTTGTTTAAGATGCCGTTCACTATGCGCAGTCAAAAAAAGAATCCATTCGTAGGCATCCAGCTTCATCCCCAGCGGCTATCGGCAACATGCTGGCGCAAATCCGGCGTGCTGTTCAGGAATTGCTCGGTCTCCGCCCGGCTGGCGAGAAAGTGTTTTACCGAACCTTCCGGGGAACCGAAGCGGTTGGTGGGCTTCAATGGTTCCGGAGTCTGCAATTTTGTGAGAGCGATCGGGAATCATGGCTACCACCGCATCATCGGTCTTCTTCAGATCGCGGCCCGGCTCGGCAGGCCCCTTCATGGCTTTGTCCACGATAATTCCACGGATAAAGTCCTCCGCCGCAGCGATGTGCTCCATTACTTCCGCCGCAGACCAGCGATCTGGGGCCGCTTTGAAATTCCATTGTGCCGGCGAGAGACCGGTAGCGGCCTCCACAATATTTTTCTTGGTGCTCTCCAGATATTGCATGGCGCGTTCTTTGTCGGCGGATGTCAGCTCCTGCGCGCGAGCTACGGCGCCGGTCAGACCGAGCAGCGCCAGCAACATCAAACAAAATCCTGCAAACTTTTTATGCATTAAAATTTTTCCTTCTTTCGTGAGGTTTAAAAATGAGCATCGGCACATTGCTGGGTTCTGTCGATTTGCCGGCGACTTGGCTTGTTCGCGGACTACAGCTTTCGAGCGGGAGTACTGTACCAGCGATTACGTGAGGAGGTCCATCGCTTCGAATCCAAACAGGGATCGTAAGTGCCGTCGAAGATGTTGCGCGCTACATGTTCCCTTGATGGTGTTGCATGTAAAAGAGTTTCAGGGATGAATCGCGGAAGGCTGCGATAGTTCTGTTCTACGAATTTCTACTCAAACCCTGAGGGCTGAAGAAAGCTTAACGTCGCGAAGCCGGAACGGTCGTGGCGGCAAGCCAGGCTGTGCCTGCGCGCTTGCGTCCGGTTGATCGCGCTTCAAATAGCGGTACAGGCTGGTGCGGCCGATTCCGAGTATCTGCGCGGCGCGCAGGCGATTGCCCATGCACATGGCCAGCACCCGCTGGATGTGCACTTTGCGCACTTCTTCAAGCGAAAGCGGGCGCCAGTCGTTGCCGGCGGATGCGCGCGCTCCACGATGATGCAGATTTTCCGGCAAATCCGCGAGGTCGATAGAGTCTCCGGTGGCGGTGATGGCCGCGCTGGCGATTACGTTTTCAAGTTCACCCACGTTGCCCGGCCATGGGTGCTGCAATAAAACGGTTTGCGCGCGGCGCGTCAGGCCGGAAATATTCTTTCCGTAGGTCTCGTTGTATTTCTTCAGGAAAAACTGCATCAACAACGGAATATCTTCGAGGCGATCGGTCAGGGACGGGATGCGAATCTGGATGGAGCTCAAGCGATAGAACAGGTCTTCGCGGAATCGCCCGGCCAGGACTTCGGCGCGCAGATCGCGGTTGGTAGCGGCGATCAACCGAACATTCACATGGCGCACCTCCGGCGAACCGACGCGTTGAACTTCGCGATTTTGGATTACGCGCAACAATTTGGCCTGCATGGCCAGCGAAGTTTCGCCGACTTCGTCCAGGAAAACGGTTCCACCGTTGGCATACTCAAATAATCCCGGACGCATTTCCGTGGCTCCAGTGAACGCTCCGCGGACGTGACCAAACAGCTGGCTCTCCAGCAGCGTGTCCACCATTGCCGAGCAATTACAAACCGCCAGGCGCTGCTGGCTTACCGGGCTCAATTGGTGGATAGCGCGGGCCACCAGCTCTTTGCCGCTGCCAGTAGGACCTACCAGCAAGACGTTGGTGTAGTGGCGCGCTACTTTCCTGGCGAAATCGAAAACCTCCAGCATGACCGGACTTTTGCCCACTATGCCGTGAAATTCCAGGTCCCGCAGCAGCTGTTCCTCAAGCGTGCGAACCCGCCGCCGCTGATCGTGGAGAGCAGCGACATCGTCCAAAACTTTCTTGAGCCGGTTGCGGTCGACAGGCTTCGGCAAAAAATCCGTAGCCCCGCGCCGGATGGCTTCCAGCGCCGATTCCAGCGTGTATTCTGCGGTGATGACGATCACGTGCGCGTCCGGGTCGACGGCCAGCACGCGGTCGAGAAATTCGTACGCATCCGCACCCGGCAGTTCCACCTCGGCGAGCATCAGCCGGCACGTGCCTGATTGCACCAGGCGCAACGCCTCTTCAGGATCCGAAGTGGGCAGCGTTTGGTAGCCCATCCCGAAAATCATTTCCGAAAGCAGGCTCAGCTGTTCGGGATCGTCATCAAGAATGCAAGGCGTAAGCGAACTGCGGGGAGCGTTAACTTCCACGTTTTTCGTTCCGGCATGTGCCACGTGATTTTCATCGCAAGCATTCTGCCATCTTCCCCGGAAAATCCCACGCACACCCTCCACATATGCGATTCACCGCTGCATGGCAACAAACGCTGATAACTCAACAGGCTGGGGGTGGGAGGCCAATCCCAATGCGCAAGTACGCAGAGATAACGAAGGAGAGGATTGCGGAGAGTAACGTTCAGAGATTGGAAACTTGCAATGAACCACATTGGTTTGCATCCGTTTTGGCAACGCTGTGCCGAATCGGCACGCCACCGCTGCGCGCACGTTGCTTCAAACGCTGGTGATTTTCCAATTTAGAAATGACTGCGCAGCAACAGGTTGGTGGCGAAAACTTCCACATACGGATATACCTGGCTGAAGAACACCAGCGCCACCAATAATCCCAGCATCGCGTAGCTATTTCCCCGCAGCCAGTTCAGATATTTTTGCGCGCTGGATTCGCTCATGAACACGAGGATCCCGGTGCTGCCATCCAACGGCGGCACCGGCAGCAAATTGAAAGTGCCCAGCAAAAGATTCAGCGAGAAGAAAACCATCAATGTCAGTAAAGCGATCTCTGGCCGGCCCGTCGCCGGGTCGCGTTGCAGCCAGCCACCCAGCATTCCAACGCGCAAACCGATTGCCGCCAGCAGCATCAGCGAAAAATTTGCCGCTGGGCCCGCCAGGGCCATCCATCCGGCCTTGCGCGGATTCCTGCGCTCCCATTCCGGGTCGAATGGCGCGCTGGCCCAGCCAATCATGGAGTGATTGAGGAAGTAGGAGAGCAACGGCACCAGCACCATGCCGAACGGCTCGCGCCGAATATGCGGCAGGGGATTGAGCGAGACTTGCCCGCCTTGCGACGCGGTCTCGTCACCGCCGCGCTTGGCTACGAACGCGTGCGCGGCTTCGTGGCAGGTGGTGGAAAAAAGAAACGCCACGTACCAGATAAATCCGTAAAGTAAAAACTCCGGGGTCAATTCGTGCATCGCGGAAGAGTAGATGCTGCGGCGTGCGTTTGCAAGGTGGCCCGTTAATTTAAAAGAACTGACTGCTCGAGTTTGCCGCGGCAGAAAAAAACCGTGGAAGGTTACAATGCGGGCTTCACTTTTTAACTTCACTTTTTATAAGGGGATGATTTTTTTCCTGCCCTTGCTTGCGCGGACGGGTTTGATCTAACCCCAACTTTTGCGCGCGCGCCGGTGTCGGCATGAAGAAGACGTTTCGGGCCGCTCACAAAAGGATTTCCCAGTTCATAAAATCGCAAAACGTGATCGGCCGCGCGGGTAATCCCGATACGCACGGTTTCGCCGATGCCCGAATTCCTCTCGGTACGCAGTTCCGGAGCAATCGATTTCCGCTCCACGATTGCGCCGAGCCATAAGGCATTACCGCCGCAGAGATCGATTCCGTCGTGGCTCCGATCGATCCGAAACGCTGCAGCCAGGCGTCCAGGACCTCGCGTCAAATCCAGCAGTCGATCTATATGGCGGTGCTTTTGCATCAATTCGACGCCTTCCATGGGTTCGACCGCGCGAAGCAGTATGCCGCCGGCTGTTCCCGCCGGTTCGCCGCTGACATTCAGCATAAAGTGCGCGCCGTAATTGAAAAAAACATACGCGTGGCCCGGAGCAAGGTACATGGAGCGAATGCGCGGAGTGGGTCCACGAAAATGATGTCCCGCCGGATCGCCCGGCGGATAAGCTTCGGTTTCCACTATCCGGCCGCTCACGCGCCCAGCCGGGAGTTCATGCACGACCACTTTGCCGACCAGGAAGCGCGCCAGCGCAATCGTGTCGCTGGGCAATTCCGAGCGCCGTAAACGGCGAATACGATTTTGCGCGGCGAGTTTCGGCACGACTTTAGAGCTTCCCTTTATAAAAATCGGAGTCGCGTATCGGGATTAAAAGGGCCAGTTAATCGGGCTCACAGCACGCCAGCATCCGGTGGTTCGCTGTTGAAGAGCCGTGCCAGCTCCGCGTGATCGAGGACCACTGCCGGATCGCGCTGGATAGCGTCAAAGTATTGCTTCTGAAAGGCGTCGCCCGATTCCGTGGGCACAAACATCTTGCGCGCCATGCCGATAGCGCTTCGCGTATCTTCGGCGGTGATCGGCGCTTCACCGGCAACGGATTCATCGAGGCGAACCACAAACTCCGAAATATTGTGCAGCCAGGCAAATTGCTGGTGGTCGATTACCAGCCGGAATAATTCTCCCGTGGATACGTGGCCATGCTCGCGCTCGTAATCCCGGCGCTCCATGTCCAGGAGCGTTTTGTGCAGGCGCAACAGCGTCGTGCGTAATTGCGTGAGTTTCTGGCGATCCAGCGCGTCGCCGTCACCTTCAGGAATTGGGTTTCGTGTCATCGTTCCTGTTCCGATCCAGTCTTATACCGCCGCTCGCCCACCGGAAGCGCGAGCGAAAGACGATTCTCTTTCGGTGGCAGCGGGCACGTGGAGAAAGGCGTGTACGCGCACGGCGGATTTTCCAGCCGATTGAAGTCGAGCACCAGCCCACCGGGTTGTCTCAGGCCATGATCCGGCAGGCCGGTGTACAGAAAACGGCAGGCCCCGTAAGTAGTGGAGGCGCTGGTGGTATCGCGAAGAATAAAGAAAAGCCTGTCCGGGTAGGAATTTTCCACCACCGGTTCGAGGCGATACATTGTTCCGTTAATTTCAAATTCCGCGACGCCCGGCACCGGTTGCGAATAGCTGGTGCCGGCCAGGGTGAGCAGATCGATGGCCCGCGTGGGATGATAGGGCGTCCACTTCGCGCTAACCCGAAAGCCTGCGTCCGCTTCGTACCAATCCAGGCCATGAAAACCTACCAACGCCGCGGAGTTTGAATCTTTTACCCGCAGGGCAAATCGATCGGCGCGACGGATCACGTACATGTTCAGCGTTCCGGCCGTAAGATGCGGAGCGTTCTTGTCGTTGTCAAGTTCGGTTGGCAATACCTGCGCTTTTGCGGGCATTCCGGCGACACGAAAGTCCGCAGGGAAACCTCCGGGCGGTTCCGCCAGGCGAACCGTGGTGCCCTCCAGGTGCAGAATTCCTAAATGTGCTGCTGGTGCTCCAGCCAGATGGATCTTGTTCTCCTCGGCGGCGCCGAAAGAATTTTCCCCTGGTTCAAGCCATTCAAGACCCGCCAAAGACAGCCACCCGTCGGGCTTCTGCAGTTCAGCAGCATGCTTGGCACGCCAGTCGAGAAGTTCCGCAGACCAGGAGTTAGGGCTTGGTTCGGTTTGCGATTGGGCGGGAATTGTAGTCATGAGAAACAAAAAAGCGTTGGCCGACACCGCGATACTGGAGCGCATAACAAAGTATACCGTGAGACCGTTTGCGGCTAAAGTTACCATTTACATCATCATTTTTTAGTCTGATTGCCGGTACGGCCCGCGGACGAATTGTGGTTAAAAAGTTGCCGGTGGTGCAAAAAACTGGCGATATTTACTTAAAAGATGAAACCACCAGGTTATTTTTCACCGAAAAAACGTTGGGCACTCCATTGACGCGAATGTTCGCGAGGTTTTTGTCGCCTTCGTTATCTACTACGCCTTCCAAGGTAACGTGACCGTTCTTCACGATGATGTGAATGGACGGAACCGCCGCCTCGCCATACCGGGACAAGCCGGGATCGCCGAAGATGGTGCGGTAGACCGCGCGTCGAATCTGATCGTCCATCGGCGACAGCGGAAGTACTTCGATGTTGTTCACCACGCGGCCAACATCCTCGATGCCTTTGACCACGTGCTCCGCGTCAGACTTCAGCGTGGGACGAACCACTTGCCCTTCCAGTGTTATCGTGTCGCCTTCGACGCGAAAGCTGAGATTGTCGAACACCGAGTAGTACGGCAGCAGAATCAACTGGTGCCGAACTTCGCGGATCAGGTTTTGCCGCGATCGCGGTTCGTTGCGCTCTTGCTTTGCGTCCTGCGCCGTGGAGCTAAAAGTCGGGGTCGCGCTGGCAATCGCTACGCCGAGCATCAAGGTGAGGGCTACAACCGATACTCTCTTCATGTTCATTCTCCCCTCTTATGAGGTCGCTCTATTTAAGTCTATTTCAGGTATAAAACAGTTAGATTCAGGTCGCATGGCAAATGGGTGCCTAAGCCAGATTGCCGGCAAATGTTAGGATAAGTTCCAGTGCCATTTGAAAATAACGAAGGCGATACCACCACTAAACCTTCCGCAATGAATAAACTTCATATGAACCCTGTCTTGCCCTACCGGGAAGTACGGAGCCGCGTACAGTGCTGCTGATCGCTCATCGTGGAGCTTCGGGGCACGCGCCGGAAAATACCCTCGCGGCGTTCAAGAAAGCGGTAACGCTGGGCACCACGTTTATTGAAACGGATCTGCAGCTGTCCCGTGACGCGCGGCTGGTGGCCATCCACGATCAAACCGTGAATCGCACTACCAACGGAAAAGGCGCGGTGCACGATATGACCCTCGCCGAGTTGCGCCGCCTGGATGCCGGCTCCTGGTTCGGCAGCGAATTCGCCGGCGAGCGCATTCCCACCCTGGATGAAATTCTGGATTTCGCAAAAAAATACGACGTGGTATTTTACCTGGAGCTGAAGCCCGGCGGATCCTGGGGCGGCGAGCACGCGCTGATTGGGGGATTGCGGGAATCAGGCGAAATCGCGCGGACGGTGGTCATTTCCTTTGATCCCGATCTTCTGGCTACGGTGCGCAAGATTGAACCCACTCTCATGACCGGTTTGTTGTACGAAGGCCAGCTGGATAAACCGCTGGATCACGTACTGAAGGCGGGCGCTCGCCAGCTGGCCGTGCGTGGGGATCTGGTGACCCCGCAGCTTCTAACCGCGGCTCACAAGCAGGATGTGCAGGTGGTGTGCTGGACCGTAAATCATTCCGCGCATATGCGGTTGTTGATGTCGGCCGGCGTAGACGGCATGATGAGCGATTACCCGGATCGCCTGGTAGCCGCCGATAAAAAAGCGCGGAATAAAAATTAGAGTGCCAGCGACGAATTTTAAATCTAGAAATCTTCCGACTCTGCAATTTCCGCAGAAGCTATTCCACGCTTTTGTAACGCGCCGTAGAGTGCGGCCAGATTCGAAATGGATATTTGTTCGGCGCGCGCGTCGGGGCGAATTCCAAGTGGCGCCAACGCTTCGCGTGTGTGCTCCGGCTGCAATGCGGTGCGCAGATTGTTCACCAGCGTTTTGCGTTTTTTAGAGAAACAAACCTTTACAAATCCCAAAAAAGCAGCTTCGTCGCGCGCTCGGTCGCTTACAGCATCACTTCCCGTCGATAGCAACGCTTCGGGAATCTGCAAACGTCTTCGTTCTCCTGGCAAGCGCAACGTGACCAGAGCGGAACCAACCTCCGGCGGCGGATCGAAGGCGGCGCGCGGAATCTCAAAGACAAGCTCCGGTCGCGAATAAAGCTGCGTGGCGACGGACAAATAACCATAGGATTTGCTGCCGGGCTGTGCTGCCAGGCGCTCCGCTACTTCGGTCTGCACCACCACGTGAATCTCGTCGATGGAGTCCGCGAAATGGAATAGGTGATGAAGGATCGGCGAGGTGATGTAATACGGCAGGCTTCCATAAATGCGAATCCGGCGGCCGTTGGCGATGGCAGGCAAATCGCTCTCGAGAATGTCGCCTTGAAGTACATTCAGATTTGGAAACGTTTTTTTCAGCCGATTTAATGGATTAATCAAAATCGGGTCGAGCTCAATGGCGTGCACAGGCACACCGCTGCCGGCGAGATACGACGTCATCTCACCGTGGCCGGGACCAATTTCGATCCAGCAAATTTCCTGGTCCGTAGGAATTGGCGATGCAGGAACTCTTCCGCGCGGCGTAACACGTATTGCACGTGCGATCTGGTCACGCCATTCGGGGTCGGCAAGGAAGTGCTGGCCGAGATGTTGACGAGCCATGCCGGACAGTGTACCAAGGCAGCGCACGTAGGAAGGCATGTAGGAAGGCATGTGGAGTGGAGTAGGAGCGTAGAGCCGCAACGAAAGTCGAAACACGTGAGTTGCTTCTTGCTCCGCTGCCATATAGCGTAAAATGACGACGCGCCCGTAAAAGCAGGCGGAGCGTCGAGTGAGCCTAATTTGAGAATACTTTTTGCGGCGTCCGAGGGTCTCCCCTTTTCGAAAACTGGTGGCTTGGCCGACGTGGTCGAAGCGTTGCCAAAAGCCCTTGCGGCGGCCGGCCACGAAGTAGCCGTCGTGCTGCCTCGCTCTCGTGGAATAAAAACCACCGCCACCGTCATGCCCAGCCTGACGATCCCCATGGGCGGTCGTTTGCGGTTTCCTTCAATTGGCGACGGAACCATCCTGAAC
>CAXMLS010000680.1:0-5109 GCA_964194235.1 uncultured bacterium
AGATGTGTATAAGAGACAGGAACTAGAAAAGGCGGGCGAACTGTTTCCACCGATTTGCGGCGGATGGCGATGATAAAGGATATGTACACCACCAGCAGCAAAAGGTCTTTGGCGAAATAGACCGCCATATTATTGCCAAGCATCTTCCGCGCAAAGTCTTCGAACAAAAGCCAGGTGAAAAAGAAATAGACGCCGTTGCGCCAGTTTCTAAGCATTGCAAGCACAAATGCGCTTCCAATACAGGCCATGGCGATGTACGCGAGACTCGTCATATCGTCGTTGATGACGTATTGTGAAAATTCATACGCCGCAATAACGAACACTGCTACCAAAAACAAGGCAACCAGGGCTTTTCGCGAAGACCCAGTTGTTACGGCCACGACACGGCGATTCAAGCTTCCGCCTCCACAACGAAGGTGCTACGCAGAACGGGCGCAGTTATGATGTACATCATCGCGTTTCTCAACGTGACACGGCTCTATAGATTTTTGCGTGCTCGTCAATCATACGCTGTCGCCGAAACAAATCGGTAGCGCGCTGGCGCGCCTTCTGCCCAAACGAATCGATCAACGATGGATTGCGGATCACGCTCCCCATGCAATTCGCGAGGGATTCCGCACTTCCGGGCACGAACGGAAGCCCGGTGCCGCCTACTACTTCTCCCAATCCGCCAATGTCCGACGCGATGACCAACCGGCCGCGCATCATCTGCTCTATCGCGGCCAATCCGGCAGTCTCTTCCGAAAGTGAAGGCATGACAAGAACGTGAACGTTGCTCAAAGCATCCTCGAGCGCGGTGCCTGTTAGAAAACCCTTGAGCAACACGAATGAATCCATTCCCTCTCGATTTATATCCTGCTGAAGTTTATCGCGCTCGCTTCCGTCCCCGATTATCAGCACCTCAAATTCATGACCTTCCGCTTTTAACCGGCGGCTCGCTTCGACAAGAACCCCGACACCCTTCTCTGAAACCAATCGCCCAACGTAAGCGAAGCAAAGCTTCCCACTCGATACCAGCGAGACGGGCTGCGGAAGAGGCGCTTCGATACCGTGGTAAATAGTTTGCGAACGAGGAAGCGCGTGTCGGTTGCCAACGTAATTGGACACGGAAACGTTTATCGTTGCCGCGCGAGACAACCAGTATCGCGGAAACATCGAAGCCACTCGCGCCATTCCTCGCGCCCCAGGAACCTCCGCCTGTACGCATTTTATGCATTCTCGATAATTGCCCGCCTGGAAATGGCCGGGACAAATCGCACCCTGTGGCCGTTGCACCAGATTCCCGTTCGGACAGATCGCCTGGTAGGTATGGTGCTCGATGACAAAAGGCTTGCGCAAAATCCAGGCAAGAACAATTGGCATCAACGCAGGTCCGGCTGCATGTAGAACATCGCACCTGCGGATAAGGCGCTCTAACTCGAAAAAACCCGGCTTCCGTACGACGCGAAATAGCAGTTTTTGATCGTCGTAGTTCCCGCCTGCAATTTCCGTAACTACGGTCACATCGAATTCCCGTTCGCCGCTCAATGTGCGCAGTTCGGAAATGCCCCCGGCCAACGACTGCACGATGGTTTCCACGCCGCCGATGCTGGGCGCGAAATAATGGGAGTAGAACAATATCTTCATGGGGATGGATGCGCGCTTCACGGGTGGTACGGAACTCGCCGAACTCTATGCTTTGCCGGGTACTGCAAGAATATAACTCGTCATTTCCGAACGTTCGATCCACCGGATACTGTAGCCCCAACCCGCTAACATTTCAGGAACGGGATGGGCCGCGATATTTCCGTCGAAGTGGTGCAGTTCAATGAGTAGCAGCGGCTTGCATTTTACGATTGTGCTTTTAGCCCCTAGGAGCGCTTCGTGTTCCGCTCCTTCTACGTCCATCTTGATGAAGTCAGGATGATAGTCGAGTGAATCCAGCGCAATCGCATGAACTCTCGACTGCCGGCCTTCGCCGCCGGTCATTACCGATCCACCTCCGGAATTGCTTTCAGGTACGGTGATGGTGAGTTCATCTGCACGGGAAAACACCGCGTAAGGAAATGCCTGTACCCGCGATTGCAGCTCATTCAATTGAATATTCTTTTCGAGAGTCTGAAAATTCGAAGCGAGCGGCTCAAATGAAATCACCCGTCCTTTAGGTCCCACCTGCTTAGCAAATAACAGCGTATAAAATCCGGTGAACGCTCCGGCGTCAATCACTGTCATGCCGGGTTTTACGTTGTCGGTTACCGCTTTGACGATCTCGGGTTCCCACGTGCCATAGATAAAGCTTCGAAACTTCTCCCAGTCCGCGTGCATGCGATAACCGGCGAGAATTCCGCGACATGTAAACGGACCAACGGGATGCTGGCGATTAAGCGCGCGGTGTAGAAAGCTTGCCACCCGAGAGGGATGATCCTGCGAACCGATGATGGCGCGGCGCCAACTGACAGGCACTAAGCCAAGAAGCCGGGGAACGACATTCATTCCGGGTGATTTTAGCATAGGAGTTTCAACGAGCAGTTGCGAGGCCTGAAACGTGCGGCGGCCATCTAAGTTTACCGCCGTGTTACGCTTGCTCACGGCGGCTGTAATTCGTGTGCCTCTCTTCGCAGGAGAAGTTCCCTGGCTCTTCCAACCAATACGCAGCGATACATCGCACTTCTCGGACAGCTGGACGAGCCCACGGATGGCGTCGAGGAATACTGCCAGTACCTTAGCGGAGCGCTGTCCGCAAGACAAATTACTCTCGAAACTGTTCGGATTAAATGGACGGAACTCGGATGGTCCGCAAGCTTGCGACATCTTCGCGAACATTTCCACACCCCAGAAAATACCTGGTTCTTCGTGCAATACACCGCGCTGGCCTGGTCCCGCAAGGGATTTCCTTCGCGTGCATTGCGCCTAATCAGATATATCAAAAAAAATGGCGCGCGCTGCGCCATCGTATTTCATGACGCCGAGCCTTATGACGGCAACCGGTGGAGGGATCGCTTGCGGCGAGCCGTGCAACTGTTCGTCATGCGGGAGTCCTTGCGGCGGTGCGATTTGGCTATCTTGACCGTTCCCCGTGAAAAAATTTCCTGGATTCCGGCAAGGGCCAAAAACGTCGTTCACATTCCGGTGGGCGCCAATCTGCCGGCGCCGGAGAAAGCATGGACGCAGGAGCGAACCACCACCGATAGCACGCCGGTGATAGCCGTTTTTACTGTCACGAGCGGTCGAGCTGGGGATGACGAACTGCAACGGATCGCCGAGGCCGCAAAGTATGCCGCGAACCAAGTTGGGCGGCTGAAAATCCTCCTGCTCGGGCGAAACTCCGAGCTCGCCGCCGAAGACCTGAAAAAAAACCTCGCTCGCGATAACGTGGAGGTTCGCGGTCTGGGCTTGTTGCCGGCCGACGAAGTTGTTCGTACCTTAGGCGCGGCGGACGTGTTCCTTTTTGTGCGCGCTCCCATATCCAGCAGGCGCGGAAGCGCGCTTGCCGGCATCGCGTGCGGATTGCCGGTTATTGCCCGGGAAGGCTCGGAAACCGCACCGCCCATCACCGAAGCTGGCCTCGTTTTACTGCCGCGGCACGCTACCAGCGAGTACGGGCCTGCATTGGTGAAAGTTTTGACCGACCATGCCTTCCGCGCGTCCCTGGCGAAACGTAGCAGAAATGCCCAGGACAACTATTTTTCCTGGCAGGTAATTGCGGAGCAATACGCCGCTGCCATCAAGTCGCATTCCTAAAATTGTATTCCTGTACCTCAGTACAGTAGTAGTTACGCTATCCTTATAGTATACTTAGGCATGATCGTCGCGCCCTCCAGACCAACTCATCGGTGCTCGATCCTCTTTCTTGCTTCAAACGCTACTTATCTTGATTATTTTCATGCTCTTGTGGACTCTTTTATGCTTTCTGTAACTCCTGCCCTTTGTTTTCAACATCTTATGAACTCTTTTGCCAAAAACAGGGGGGGTGGGGGGTACCTTTTGACAAAACAGGGGTCGCTTGAACTATTCGCCAAGGGGTTTGGAACGGTTTCCAGCGTTCCATGCCTGTGCTAAACTGCCTAAGTTTTGCAGGGGTAGCGGTTCACCGTACTCTCCGTAATGTGTATCGAACGGATCGTGTGGCGCTGAAAACCGACCATCCGCCAGGTGATCCAGCACTAGCCCGCAGTAACCGTAGATCGTGCCCCCCGCGAAATCAGGCACGAATTCACTGTAAAAAAGAGGATGTGTCATGTCCGGGCATTCAAAGTGGGCAACCATCAAGCACAAGAAGGCGGCTACTGACGCCAAGCGCGGCCGTGCGTTCACCCGCGTCATTCGTGAAATCACGATTGCCGCGCGCATCGGCGGCGGCGACCCGAACTCCAACCCTCGCCTGCGAACCGCAATTCTCGCCGGCAAGAACGAGAATATGCCGAACGATAATATTGAGCGCGCGATCCTGCGCGGCACCGGACAACTCGAAGGCGAGCAGTACGAGGAAGCCACCTTCGAAGGCTATGGTCCCGGCGGTGTGGGAATGCTGATTCAAGTAGTGACCACCAATCGCAATCGCGTTGTCGGCGAGTTCCGCCACATGATGAGCAAAAACGGCGGCAACATGGCGGAAGCCGGAGCCGTCGGCTGGATGTTCAGCCGCAAAGGCGAAATCACCGTGCCAAAGGAAGCGGCCAGCGAAGACAAACTTTTAGACATCGTACTGGATGCCGGCGCGGAAGATATGAAGGACGACGGATCGATCTGGTACATCGTCACTCCTCCGGAATCACTGGATAAAGTGAAGGAAGCGCTGGCGAAAGCCGGAATTACTCCCGCCTCCGCGGAAGTCGGCATGGTGCCGCAAAATTACGTCAAGCTGACGGGCGCGCAAGCCACGCAGATGGTACGCCTCGTTGAAGCTCTGGAAGAGCACGACGACGTACAGCACGTGTACGCCAACTTCGATATTGACGAGTCGGAGATTCAGGCAGCCGTCGGCGCGAACTAAAGCACCGAAGCGCGAATTAAAGTACCGAGGCGCGAATTAAGTACCGAGGCGCGAATTATGCACCGAGGCGCGAATTATGCACCGAAGCGCGAATTAAAGTACCCAGGCGCGAATTAAGCACCCAGGCGCGAATTAAG
>CAXMLS010000681.1:0-7271 GCA_964194235.1 uncultured bacterium
TTCCTCGCCTCGGCGAGCAGGCTCCACCGACCAGGCGGCCAAGCTGAGCAGGCCGACTGCCTCGTCCCCCAACGGGGGTAAACAGGAGCGAAGCAGAAGCAACGGCGTCGACCCGCTGCGGTCGGAATCACAAGTTTGCAATTTTTGAGTGATGAGAGTTGGGGAGCGGTGTTTACAACGCACTGGTGCTCCCGCACTCTTCCGAACCGTGATTCAGGCGCGGTGGATGCGCTGGGCGCGGCGGCGTTCGCCGGCCCACTCGATGAAGTTGTCCATTTGCGCGCGGTATTTCCAGGCGAGGCGGAAGAATTTGCGGGCATCCATTCCCGCTGCCTCTGCGCCGAGGAATGTTTCGAATCGCCACTGAAGATATGGACTGTTCCACGGGTTCAGACGGTATCCGCGGGAAACGATCCAGTAATAATGTAGCGCTTCGAACATGCAGGTTTTTATTAATGACCTATTCGAGCTCTGCTCAAGACCAGTTTACCTGTTACGGCAGAGTCCAACTGCGAATGGCAGCGTCGAGCTACGAACGATAGCGGCTACCTGCTAATGGCAGCGCTAACTACCTCCGAATGGCACGGAAAGATGCTCGTGCACCAGCTGCCACTGCTCGCCACGCTTTTCCCATATTCCGGTGTAGCGCAAGTCGGCTTCGATGGTTTTTCCGTCCTTGGTTTTTTCCACAAAATGCATCGGGACGGTGGTCCATGCAACGGTGCCGCGGCGCGTTACTTTCAGGTCCTTCCCAGCCGTAAGGCTGGCGCTGGCGGCTTCATCCAGCAACGCTTTGTGTACGCCGGGAACGTACTCACTCCAGCCGTGATAGGAAAAGGGCGTGACGTCGTAAAAGATCAGGCCATCGTCTTTGGCGTAAAACTTTGCCGGTGCGTCGGTATTTCCGGTGCTCCAGGCTGCGCAATATTCGTCGGTGAGTTTGCGAAACATGGCATCGTCGCCGGCACTTTGCTGCGCTCGCGCCCCGGCAAAGGTCATTAATGCGAGCGCGACGATTGCGGCGGCGTAGAGCGGCAAGCGTTGGCGATGTTGCACAGGACTATTTTCTCTTTGAGTCATAGCTGCGTTCTCTCCTGGACTGCGAGCCTTGTCTGCGGCCCGCAGCAGTGCGTTGCCGCTAAAGTATTGTGATTCGATTTATTTTGCAAGGACCGGGCGTAGGCCGCTTCGTTCGCACCGGATTTCCTATTCCCTGCCGCTGGTTTGATTTGATTCGATAAAACGGATTTCAGGCACTTAGACGTCGCACCCAGATGCGGGTGGTGGCGGGTTTGCCCAAGTGGAGGGTCTTACCGTTGGCCCGCAGCGTCATAGTTTCGTCGTATTCGCGTTTCAAAACTTCCACGTTGGTGGACGGGCGCAGATGCAATCCTTCGAGAAATTCCAGAAATTGCCGGTCTTTTTCGTACACACAGAGAATCTGCGCGGCTTCTTTGGCGCGCAACTCGGCGAGAAGAACGGCGCCGTTCTGGCGAAGACTGGCGATGCCGCCGCGCATGGGCACGCCGTGCGGACACGTTTTCTTATCGCCGAAGCGCTTGAGCAGAAGCGCTTCGACTTCAGGAGAGATGGCGTGCTCCATGCGCTCGGCCTCATCGTGGGCTTTGGCCCAGGAAAGGCCGATCACTTCGGTGAGCAACATTTCCGCGAGTTGATGACGCAGCGCCAGCCGTTCCGCGACGCCGCGGCCTTTGCGCGTGAGATCGATCCGACCGTTGCGATCCACTCGGACATGGCCGTCGCGCGTCATGCGCTTGAGCGCGGCAGTAACCGCGGGAGGCGTGACGTTCAATTCTTCCGCGAGGCGCGCGCTGATGGGTGTCTGCGCTTCCGCGAGCATTTCCCAGATGGCTTTCAAATAATCTTCCTGAGAGACGCTGGTTTTTTCCCTGCGCATGGAACTCCTAAGTCGATTTTACCGGATTGGCCGACGCGGATCGCAAACGTTCGGCGAGCACTTTTATTCGCGCCTGTATGTCTTCGCAGATTGTCTGATAAAGCGCCGGGTCGTCGCCATAGGGATCCGGCACGATCCAGTCCTCGACATGATTTGCATTCTTGAAGGCGCGATTTTTGGCTATACCGCTCATGTTGATGACGATATCGGCGGCGTCCCAGACTTCACGGGTGATGGGCTTGGAATCGAGACCGGCAATTGAATAACCGTTGGTGGTTAAAGTTTGCCTGGTCAGGGCGGGAACCGAGCCCAATGGATAGAGTCCGGCGCTGAGCGGTTCGATCACGTCAGCGGCGTCGCGGCGGGCAATGGCTTCCGCCATGGGACTGCGACAGGCGTTGCCCATGCAGACAAACAAAACTTTTTTACGAGCACGGCGCGCGGCGGACGGAACTCCATTTGAAGGAGGCTTCACGTGGAGGACTTCGCGGCGCTTAATTCGGGTTTACTTTGTTGCGCGGCGAGCTTCAGAAAATATTCGTGAACGGTGGTGTCTGAAGTCAGCTCCGGATGAAAAGTAGTGGCCAGCAGGCGCCCCTTTTGCACGATGGCAGGTTTACCGGCGTGACTGGCGAGGACTTCCACTTCAGCGCCAGTGCGGTCGATGATGGGTCCGCGAATGAAAACCATTTCCAGCGGCTCGCGTTTTAACGTGGACTTTTCCATGAACACATCGCTGGCCAATTGCCGGCCGTAACCGTTGCGCAGCACGGTCATGTCCAGCAATCCCAGTGAGTCCTGCTGCGGATTCTGGACATGGGTGGCGAGGAGAATGGCGCCGGCGCAGGTGCCGAAAATCGCGTGACCATCGGCGGCAAATTGCTTGATGGTTTCGTACAGGCCTTCTTCTTTTAGAAATTGCAATTGCGTGGTGCTCTCGCCGCCGGGGAGAATCAGGCCATCGCACCCTCGCAGGTCGGCAGGCGCGCGGACCTCCACGGTCTCAACGCCCAAATTTGCAAGCACTTCAGCGTGCGCCGCGAAATCGCCCTGCACTGCGAGAATTCCAATTTTCAACTCAGTGTCCCCAATTTGTTTTCAACACAGTCGCGCGTTACCAGCCGCGCGTGGACATCATGTCTTTTTCTTCCATCTGGCGAATGTCCAGACCCTTCATGGCTTCGCCAAGTTCTTCGTGGGCTTCGAGAACAATCTTGGCATCTTCAAAGTGCGTCGTGGCCTTGACCATGGCCTTGGCGCGCGCTTCCGGATCGCTAGACTTGAAAATTCCCGATCCTACGAACACGGCTTCCGCGCCAAGCTTGCGAACCAGCGCCGCATCCGCAGGGGTGGCAATGCCGCCTGCTGAAAAATTGGGAACCGGCAGCTTGCCGGTCCTGGCAATCTGGCGAATCAAGTCCAGGGGCGCGCCAAGTTCCTTGGCTTCGTGCATCAACTCATCGTCGCGCATGGTGGTGAGTTTTTTCATCTGGCTGACTATCGTGCGCATGTGGCGTACCGCTTCCACCACGTTGCCGGAGCCAGCTTCGCCCTTGGTACGAATCATGGCTGCGCCTTCGGCAATGCGACGCAGCGCTTCGCCAAGATTGCGCGCGCCGCAAACGAACGGAACGCGGTAATCGTGCTTCCAGATGTGATTTTCTTCGTCCGCGGGAGTCAGCACTTCGCTTTCGTCGATAAAATCCACTTCCAGCGCCTGCAGCACATCGGCTTCGGCAAAATGGCCGATGCGAACTTTGGCCATCACGGGAATGGTGACGGTGGCCATGATCTCGCGAATCACTTTGATGGAGGCCATGCGCGCAACGCCACCCTCTTTGCGAATGTCGGAGGGAACGCGTTCGAGCGCCATTACCGCGCAGGCTCCGGCATCCTCGGCGATTTTTGCCTGCTCGGCGGTGGTGACGTCCATGATGACGCCACCCTTAAGCATCTCAGCGAGGCCAACCTTTACGCGCCATTCCTTGGGGCCAAGATTTCCATTTGCGCTGCCATTTACTTTTTTCGCGTCCATAAAACATCTCCTCTCAATTTCCATGCTCTCTTAACGGCCGCTCGGGCCGATGAAACTTTTGCCGCGGCGATTGCGACTATCTATTTCTGGGCTAGGATTACAAAACGTCCCGTGCCGCGCGCCAGAATTTCGCCGGCAGCGTTACGGATTTCTCCGGTTTGAAAAATATTTCTACCTTTAAAGTTCGTTTCAAAAGCTTCCACGGTGATTTCTTCATCCACGCGCACGGGCTTCAAATATTGAATAGACAACTCCGCGGTGACGGCGCGCACATCGCGAAACCGGCAAACTTTTCCCATGGCTTCATCGAGCAGCGTGGCGATGATTCCGCCATGCCCCATGCCTCCACCGCCCTGATAGCGCGGCCCAAGAATAAAACGTCCCACGATGCGGCGGCTGTCGTTGTCCTGCGTGAAGGTCAGCTTCATGCCGCCATCGTTCGCGCCGCCGCAGCCAAAACATTTATTCCCGGGATTCGGCGCGAGCGTAATGGTGTCCGTCAAATTATCCGACCTTTCCCTGGACTCGCTCAAACCAGCGCCACGCGACTGCGTTCCGCGCGACGCACGCCGCGCTGGCGTTTACGCATCTCCACACGGAGCAGGTCCGCCAGAGTCGCGACGCCGCGAGTGATCTGTTTCTCATTCAGGCTGGCGAAACCGAGGCGCAGAGTGTTCGGCAGCGGACTCTGCACGTAAAAATACCGACCCGGAGCGAAGAGCACGCCGCGTTCCTTCACGTGTATGAGCAGTTCGCTGGCGTCGAAGCCCGGTGGCAGCTCAAGCCATAAACACATGCCACCTTCGGGGCGCGTCCAGCGGGTTTCTTCGGGCATGAACTTGTGCAGCGCCTGATCCAAGGCTTCGAGGCGCGCGGAATAGACCTTGCGCATTTTGGCGACGTGCTTGGCAAAAAGGCCGCGGCGTAAAAATTCCGCTAACGTAGCTTGCGCGAGCTGGTCGGTGTGCAAGTCGGTGGTTTGTTTTACCAGGCGCAGGCGCTCGATAGCTGCGGCCGGGGCCACGATCCAGCCGACACGCAGCCCAGGGAAGGCGACTTTCGCAAAACTGTCGATATGAATAACCAGGTTGGCGCGATCGAGCTGCTTCAGCGAAGGGACGCGCTCTTCGCGTGCGTGGAGGCGAGCGTAAATGTGATCTTCGACGATGGGCACCTGATGACGAGCCGCGAGGTCCAAAACTTTTCGTCGCGACGCGAGCGGCATGGAGGTGCCGGTGGGATTCTGAAAATCCGGAGTAAGCACGATGAGCTTAACGCGGTTGGCCGCAAGCGTCGCTTCCAGTGCTTCGACATCGACTCCCAGCGCACTGCCCGGTTCGGGATGCGTCTTCACTGGAACAGCCAGGCATCGCGCACGTGCGCCATTAAAAATTGCGAGCGCTCCGGGATAGGTGGGATTTTCGAGAATGACGGAGTCGCCCGGACGCACGAATGCTTTGCTGATGAGGTCGAGGGATTGCTGGCAGCCGTCGGTGATGAGGAGATTTTCGTCGCGCGCGGAAATGCCATCGCTCTGAAGCATCTCCAGCAAGGCTTGTTTCAGAGGCGCGTAGCCGTCGGAAGGACCGAGATTGAGCACGTCGGTGGCTTCGCGACGCAGCACGGCGTTCACGCAGATGTGCAGTTCCTCGATGGGGAAGAATTCTTCGGCGGGGCGCGCCATAACGAAGGAGAGCGCGTCCTCGGGAGCGCTAGCGGTCAGCCGGCTCAATACTTCTTCGCCGCGTTCATCCGCGAATAGCAGCTCCCAGCGAATTCCGTGGCTGCCATTCAGAACCGGGGGCGCGGGCGGAGTGATTTTCAGGCCATTGCCGTTGGCCTTGATGAAGGTGCCGCGGCCGACGTGGCCCTGGATCAGGCCTTCGGATTCCAGCTCGGCGTACGCGTTTGCCACGGTGGTGCGATGAACGCCGAGCATGTTCGCAAGTTCACGGCTTGCGGGAATGCGGTCGCCATGACGCAAATCACCTGCGTGTACCAGCGCGCGCAACTGATCGCGCAGCTGAATGTAAAGGGGAACGTGACTCTCGGATTGCAGATGAAGAGGAAGCATTGTCTCTCACCCTGAGCCAATTCTAGCAGATATTGGACTGGTGCAAGAGCCAATTTGTCTCCTGCTGGTACAGGCGATTCGGAGTCAAGCGGATATGGGGCAGGACAATTGGGTGGAGACAGATTCAGGTGATTCGCGGGCATCCCGGAGAGTACCGCACGGCCCAGGTTCATACCCTGCCTGAGGCAGGCAGGTTCAAAGGCGAACCTGGGCCACCCTGCGCGTTTGCGCTGATGCATATGCGCGAGTGGTGATGGAGCGCCCGATTGGTTACTGGTCGTTGTCGTCCGGGGGTTCGGGGGCAGCGGTGGTGGCGCCGACCGGAATGTCGCGAATACATACCTTCGTCAGATCGCCGGGAACGCACTGGTAAATGCTTTTCAGCGGCGGGTCGCTTTCCTGCACCACATAATTCCCCGATCCCATTTCCTGCGAATCTCCGGCAGAGGATGTGACGACCGGACTTCCCGGAAGGACGTGCACGCGGAACTGTTGGGAGGACGGTTCGTAGTTGGAATAGACGAAACAATGTGCGATGCAGGCACGATCAACGACGTGCTCGATAAAAATGATGCGTGAGTCGGGAGCTGGCTCGAGGTTAGAAATCACTCGAGTGCCATATGGGAGCTGCGCGGTGATGGCCTCAACATTTGCCTCCAGGCGATTGCGCTCTCCAGTGTCCTGATACAAGAAAAGAAAGAAGGCGGCTGCGCACGTCGTCAGGGCAGCGGTGGCCCAACCTCGAGGGTTGAGATTGCCGAGCGCCGCCAATGCGAGGATGGCGGAGACTAATGTGATGCGATAGACCACGAGGCCGATCCATGAGGAATTCGGGTGCAGGCGGAGATCTTCCGGCAGGAGGGCGGTAATGCAGAAGGCTACGGTATATAACTCGGCGGTGACGCAAAGAGGTTTGCGCACCGCTGAGTATTGTTTCCAGTGAAAACATTCCTGAAACAGCCAAACGAGAAAAATGCCGACAGAAATGAGAGAAATCCATTGATAACGCGAACCGTACACGTCCAATTGATCGGCACCGTTGAAATAAAAAAACGCTTTGTTCGGCCAATTTACTTCGAACGTCGCGATATTGGCGAGGTACCAGTGCACCACGGCAAACGCGGCGATCGCCGCAGCCGGGATTATAAGTCCCCTCGCGCCATGGAACTTTCTTCTGATCAGAACGTAGGTGATCGTGGCCACGAGCCACAGCGAACCGATAGGGCTGTCTCTTATACACATCT
>CAXMLS010000682.1:0-5335 GCA_964194235.1 uncultured bacterium
GCGGTTACGATGTAAATCCGTACGAGAGCGGGATTTAAAATGGTCGGGGCGAAAGGATTTGAACCTTCGACCTCCTGGTCCCGAACCAGGCGCGCTAGCCAGGCTGCGCTACGCCCCGACCGATGTGCTCAGGCGTCATCCTCACTGAGCGCAAACCCTAGATTAACATAGCCGTCCATCCGCGGATACCGCTGCTCTCGCCCACACAAAAACAAAACCGCCGGGAAGTTTGCGCTCCCCGGCGGCCAATTTTGCAAACGAATTATTTAGAATTCGTAGCGCAACGCGAACTGCATCACGCGCGGATTCGTCAGCAATCCCGTGTAGTTTCCAAATGTGGATGAAATGTCCAATTCCGGCTTGATGGATTGCACGTCGAAACGCGTCGTGTTCGTGACGTTGAAAACTTCCCAGCGCAGCTGCAGGCTTTGCTTTTCCGACCATGGCATGCGCCACCGCTTGGCCAACCCGAGATCGACGTTGAAGAATCCATCGCCGCGAAGTTGGTTGCGCGCGCCGGAGTCGCCCGGAAACGGATTGGTAAATTCCGTAATTGCGCCGTTCGGCCCCGATCCCTGCTTAAACACGTTCACCGTCAGATTGCCGGAGGAATCCGCCCCCTTAAAAGTTCCGGTATGCAGTGGTCCAGTCAGGAACGCGTTTCCGCCGAGCTGCCAGTTCGTCGGCCACTGAAAACCGTTGAACACATTGAACGGCAGGCCGCTGGTTAGATGAAAGAGTCCCGACAGTTGCCAGCCGCCGACGATGGCATCCAGCAAACCGTGCGCATTTCCTGCCACTAGTTTGCCTTTACCGAATGGAAGCTCAGCAACCCAGTTGGCGTTGAATTGATGTTTGGCGTCGTAGTCTGAAACGCCGCGCATCGCATTTGGACTCCATGAATTGATGATTTGCCCGCCGAGCCCGCCCCACGCTCCGATGCGCGTGGCATCGGACATGATGTCGATGGATTTGGAGAACGTGTAATTAAAATCAAACTGCAAGCCGTGTTCCATGCGGTGTCGCACGTTCACTTGCATAGCGTGATAGTTCGCTTTGGTGTTGGAGCGCCACGCATACAGCGACGAATACTGCGGGTTAAAAAATGTATTGCCGCCCGTCGATGGCAGGTACGATACGCACGGTGGATTTCCCGCTGTCCCGCAGTTCAAGACGTTGTTCGCATCGGAAATTCCGAAGTAGTCCAGCACAAACAACGGTGTGGTTTCGTTCAAATTGCCGCCACAGAATAGATCGTAGATAGCAGTTACGGGACTGGATACCCCAAGCACAATTTGTTTGCCGCTATTATCATGGCCGGTGCACGAACTGACCTGATAGGCTCCACCCAATCCACCATTTGACGGATTAGGTCCTTGAAGTGGCTGCAGCACGTCTGTCCAGTACTGTTGCACGTTCGCCGGAAGACTCGCAGGATTGAAACTCTGAGTAGACACTCCAGTTCGGTAAATTTTTGCCAAAGCGGTAATTGCTTTAAAATAATCAATCCCCGATTTCTTATCGAAGAAATCAAGCGGCATCGCCAGATCCGACTGCGCTAGCAACCGGTGGGACAGTCGGCCAACATACGAAATTTCAAACGTGAATCCTTTCGGCAGTTCACGCCCCACCGAAAAGTCCAGCGTGTACGAATAGGGCGTCTTGATGCTGTTATCGAGACCCCAGGTAATGGCAAATCCTCCTGTGCCCAGACTGCTTGGGAACGTTTGAGGAAACTTTCCCGGGGGCGCGTTCAGAAGGATTTGCTGCGGCGCGCCGCCATTGGACGGGCAACCCAGGTCGGCCGTAGGTATGGTGTGCAAATCCGTCAGGCGAGGCGCGCACGCATCCGTCTCAATACCCGCTGGATTCGATAAAGTTGTCGCTAGACCAAATGATCCGCTGGTGTCGAACGTATCCAGCAACCCGGACCCGATGCGGTCGTAAACGGTGCTGAACCCGGCGCGAACGGTGGTCTTGCCCCCTTCTCCAAATAAAGCCCTCCACAGCCCGCCGTCTCCTTTTGGCGACCAGGCTATCGCCAACCGCGGTCCGAAATCGTGATAATCCCAGTTGTAATAACCGGGCTTGCCCCCGTTGGCCGGGCCGCCCAAGTCGAATGAGACGAGCGGATCCTGGTTAGAAGGCACGCCGTTTTGCATATTCTTGGCACGCTGATTGAACCAGTTCGAAAGACCGCCCGTGCCCGCTTGTGCCGACACTTGCAGGCCCTTCGTTTCCCAGGGAGGGGAGAATAGCGAATACCGCAGACCGAACGTTACCGTCAGATTCGACTTTACCTTCCACGAATCCTGCCCGTAGATCTCGTAGCCGTCGAAAGCGAAGTGCCGCTGCACCGGGGCGCCCTGCGCCAGCACGCTTCCATCCTTCAGGTAGTTGTACGTTGCGTCAGCCTCCGTCACCATTCCGAGAAGTGCAATCATCGGAAAGTCATACGAGTTGGCAAAAGACGAGTCCCCCGCGGGGAAACCATTATTCGAAGGATTGAAATCCGATCCGGATTTGACCAGCATTCCAGACACGTCCAGCCAGGACGCGTTGGCGATGCCATCGCTGAACGAATTCAAAGTGTTGTTACGCGGATTACGAATGAACGTGGCTGACCCGCCAAACTGCAACGTATGTCTGCCGCGGTTCCACACCAAATCGTCGGCAAAAACGTGATCCGGACGCTGAAACGCCGATGTGCGCGTCACGCCTTGACTGAGGCCACGGAGAATAATGTACGGCTGGTTGGAATCGCCAATGTTTCCAATGCTCTCTCGCACGTACCCGTAGCGGAAATTATTCACAAGGTGCTGCGTGATGACGCCCGAATAATTGATGACAAACCCTTTGTTGTAATTAACCAGGCTGTGAGTTGGCGCGGTGTAATCGAAAAGACTCCCGGTCGGCGACGCCGGCAAGTATTGCTCCTGCGGATTCGCCTCGTTGGCTAAAGCGCCACTCCACGAAATGCGGTGCTTCGCGTCCCTGGTGATGTTGAAGTCCACCTTCGCGATGTACCAATTCTTCGTGTCCTTGATCGGCGAGCGGAATCGGAAGCCGGAATAATTCAAACCATCGCCGACGCTGCCATCGTTGGCGTGCGGGAAACTGTTGAAGTACGCGAGGGTCGCGGGATTAGGACCAAGTCCCAGCGGATCCATCCCGGTTATATCTGCAGGTGACAGCGCTCGGTATCCCGGCTGCGCGGTGTAAGACGCTCCACTCACCCCAGCCACGGTATTGCCGGGGCACGTCGCGGTATCAAAACTGCCGTCCGGCTTGGTCTGGCATAGATACTGCACCACGCCGTCGCGAAGCGAATCAGTCGGAATGGTGCGCACCGCGCTCGTCTCTTCCAACCGCCGCGTACCCTCATAGTTCGCGAAGAAGTATAAACGGTCCTTGATGAACGGTCCGCCCACCGACGCTCCGAAAATATTTCGTATAAGTTTCGGCGCCTGGTTACATTGCTTGTCGCTCAGCGGAGTCGCGTTCGCGATGCAATTCTGAATCTGCGCACCTTTCACAAAATAATCGTTGGCGCTGGTGAATGTATTACGGTTGTACTCGTAGGCCGAACCATGAAGGCTGTTCGTGCCGCTCTTGGTGATCAGCGCCACCTGTGCCCCCGAAGAACTGCCCTGATCGGCGTTGTAGTTCGTGGTAGTGACGCGGAATTCCTGCACGGAGTCCAGCGTGACCGGCAGCACCGACGTGAACGCATGCCCGCCGGAATCGTTCACCGGAATGCCGTCGAGCGTCACGTTGCTTTGATCGCTCCGTGCGCCGTTCACTGCGCCACTTCGCGTATCGACGCCCGTGTCGATGTCCGCACGGTTCCCCGTATAAACCACGCCCGCCTGCAAACTCAGCAAATCCGGAACGTTGCGGCCGTCCAGCGGGAGTTGTTTCACTTGATTCTCATTGAACGCGTTGCCCAGCGAAGCATCTGTTGTGTTGAGAGTCACCGTCTGCGCCGACACTTCGACCGTTTCGGTGGCGATACCGATTTCCAGCGTCACGTTCACGGTCGCTGGCGAGTTAACCAGCAATTGCAAATTTTTTTGTTCAAACGAGCGGAAGTTGACCATCTCCACCGTGAGCGAGTAGGTGCCAGGAGGAAGGACCAGGAATTCATATTCTCCGCTACCGCTGGACTTCGTTTCCCGCTGCAGTCCCTGGCTTGAATTCGCCAGCGTGACTTGCGCTCCGGCGATGGTCGCGCCGCTTTTATCCGCGACCGTTCCGCGCAGCGAAGTGGTTCCCACCTGCGCCGACGCGGTCGTAACCGCCACGATGAAAAACAGCAAAGTCGCAATGAAATTGCGTTGCCAAGAATGTAAAGAAGAAGAGCAGATCATGGACTGTTCCTTTTGTACCAATTTATGTTCAACATCTACCGCTGAACGCGCCACAGAGAGCCTCGCCGCTGGCCACCGACAGCGCAGTTAGTATTTTTTGAGAGGTGAACAAGGTGGTCTTGATGGCCCGCTTTCATTTTTAATATAGCGATTCAATACGGGGGAGAATATTCGATTTGGCCAAACCCGTTCAGCCCATGACCAGCCAACTGCTTATCGGAATGAAAATGGCTGCAAATCCACAGCGCAAACCACCCCGCAGCTTTGTGGGACTATTTCTAGGACACCCCAACGTGCTTGTCAATAAATCTTTTCTAAAGATCCGAGTGATTTTTTGAATTGATCTAAATCGTTCTATGCGGAGAGATCGGCCAGCAATCCTGTTGACAATTTATTGCGAAGTTATGTGCAGGCAATTCAAACGTGTTCGCACGATGCCACCATCGTCGGAGACATATAATTCGTTGACGTTTATTTCAGCTTAATTTATGTGCAGAAGTTTCGCTTCGGTGATCGCCGAGATCCCCCGGATCGGTTCGAGAATGGAATTGAATACATCCCCGTCCAGGCGAACCAGAGAAACTGCCTGCGCTCCGCGGTTGGCTTCCCGGCGTCCCAGCGCAAATGTGGCGATGTTCACGCCATATTTACCAAGCATCGTTCCGACCTGGCCAATTACTCCGGGCTCGTCGCGGTTTCTCAAGTACAGAATCGTGCCTTCCAGTTGCGCCTCAAGCGGGATCCCTTCGATTTGCAGGACTCGTGGCGATCCGTCGTGCAGCACTGTGCCTTCCGCGGTGAAGCCTTCCTGCGAACCGCTGCTCTCCGGCAGCGCGGATACTTCCAGAGTATTCGGGAATCCGTGCTCGCGCCGCCGAGTTTCTTCCTCCACTTTCAATCCGCGCGCCGCGGCAATCGCTGGAGCATTCACTACGTTCACTTTTTCGTCCAGCACGGCATTCAAC
>CAXMLS010000683.1:0-6193 GCA_964194235.1 uncultured bacterium
GATGTGTATAAGAGACAGCTACAAGTCCGTCGCGAAAAAAAAAGTGCGTGGCATGAACTCGCAGGAAGTGAATCGCTTCTTCGTTGTGTGTTCACTCGTGTCGGACCTGTACTGCCCCGGCTACAATCCAAGACAGGCACTGCCCAAAGACTCAAATCTTGCAGTCACGGCGGCCCGCTACAAACTCGACACTGCAAGACTCGCGGCGGAAGTTCGCGCCGAACTTTCCAAGAAAAAAGACTCGGTCGCCGGAAGTCATCCGGTGAAAGAAGCAAAAGAAGGCAAACGGAGTTAGTCAGAGTTTGGCGGTTAAGGGTCGGGCGGTGCCAATTAGCGCAGCCCGCTCATTCCCTTTTCAAGCTGCTTTTGCAACTCGTTTCTCTCGACCCGCCGCGACCTTCTGTGCCATCGACAGCAGCAGCTTTCAGTCCGAGTCGCTCGCTTTGCTCAGGTACGCGGTAAGTTTTGCAGATAGAATGCACTTTTACCCGACTCGCCCCAAGCGATATCGTCCGACGTTTTCCTTTTCAGCAGATTCGGCAGTTTCGGAGGTTCTTGGCCGTCGTAGAACAATTGATACAGCGGGGGGAAATCTGGAACAGGATTCGTTTTCGGACGATGCCGGTCTCAACAGCGAAGTTTCCGTGCTCAACAAAATCAATGCAGCCGGAGTGCTCACCCTGAGAACCGTTCAGGACTCCAACAAACTCCTAGCCTCTCTTCTCGAACAGCAAACCGTCCTGGCCAAGCAACAGCGGGATGCCACTACGAACGCCATCAACACCGATATCGGCCGGCAGGCGAGTATTGCGGGAAATATGGCGCAGGTCACCGGAACGATCACCGATTCACTGCAAAACTTCCGCATGCCGTAAGGCTGCGGAACGTGACGCCCAGCCTCGAAGGAGCTGACGACCGTGCAAAACGATTTCCTGCAGTACATCTTTCAGGCGATCAACAATTTGCTCACGCAGAATCTCGGCTTCTTCGACGCCATGGGCCAGAATCTTTTTCGTTCGTTCGCTACCATCCTGATTGCTTGGTACGGCGTGAAATCCGCTCTCGCCTCCGCCAGCGGCAAGTCTCCTTTCCACTTTGATAATTTTGCGAGCCTGCTTCTGACCATCAGCTTTGGCTTTGCGATGGTCAACTACTACAGCACGCCGATCCCCGGCATCGGAACCAGCTTTCATAACCTCGTCACCGATGAGGCCCAGTTCCTTTCGAGCAAGATTGATCAGGCGCAAATCCAGAACGTCGTCACCCAGGTTGCGGACTTCGAATCCCGAATGGATTCCCCGAGTTGGGGCGATGTGCTGGGAACCGCAATCTACGTGGTCGTGATCATTCTCCTAGCGGCAGCTCAGGCGATCGCTTTTGTCGTCATCGCGTACGGATTCATCGCCACTGCGGTCTGCGTACTCGTTGGACCCATCTTCGTACCGTTCTTTATTGTTCCGAAACTCGAATGGCTCTTTTGGGGATGGTTTCGCTGTTTCCTCCAGTACGCCTTCTACCAGGTCATCGCTGCCGCCGTGGTGTATGTCATCGGAAATCTCATGCGCGGTGTGCTTCGTTTGCCGCCTGCGGGCACGCTCTCCACCGCGCAGCTCATCGCTTGGTTTCCGGTGCTCTTCATTACCTTCGTTGCTTCAATTTACGTGCTTTTGAAAATTCCTACGCTCACCAATCACATCTTCAGCGGTACTGCCGGAGGCTCTTCCACCGGAATTCTCGAAGCGCTGGCGAGGGAGTTGTAATGGACCGCGATGCCACATTCCACAACGCGAAGCGCCTGTATCTCGAATCGTATGGTGATCCGATGGTGACAAACACGTATTTGAAGATCGCGCTCGTGCTTGTTTCACTTATCGCTGTGGCCCTCGCTCTCGTGGACCTTCGAACCATTCGGACGTTCGAAAACTTTCGGCCGCTCGTGATCCGCATCGACGACCTGGGCCGCGCCGAAGCCATCAACTATCACAACCTCGAATACAAGCCGCAGGACGCCGAAGCCAAATACTTTCTCTCACAGTTCTCCAAGCTCTACTACCGCCGGAACCGTTACACGATTCAGGACGATTTCGGGAAGTCCATGTACTTTCTCGACGGCAAGCTCGCCAACGACATTCTCGATGCCTACCGCAAGGACGACATTCTCCGGAAATTCATGACCAATACCGCGGCACCCGAGATTGACGTGGACGTAAAGAAGATCTCGCTGGAACAGATGCAAAACCCTCCGTATCGTGCCCGCGTCGATTTCTATCTCGTCTACTACTCCCCCGCCGATCACAGCGAACTGAAACGCGATCTCTATACCGCGAATTTTGTGTTTGTGTTTCAGACTCGCGTGCCCAACGAGTTGATTCCTATCAATCCGCTGGGCCTGACGATTTCCTATTTCCGCGAAGACCAGGCGTTCAAATGAATCCCTCACGGAAGACAGGACCAAGAGGACTCGCGGGCGTCCACCTGGGAGCCTCGGCCCAACCTCCGCGCGCCACTTCGTTCTTTCCCCTGCGTTTTTCTTCCTCGCGTAGGCCACAGCCCATCTCACCCGCTTTCGCCCTCCGAACAAACGGCACGCGTCACGAGAGCCTCGGCTGCTGCGGATTCCCGCCCGCTCCTCTCGGGATAAAGCC
The DNA here is from genome assembly GCA_964194235.1 of uncultured bacterium. Classification (GTDB taxonomy): domain Bacteria; phylum Acidobacteriota; class Terriglobia; order Acidiferrales; family UBA7541; genus Acidiferrum. Next base: position 2,646 of record CAXMLS010000683.1, read on the forward strand.
GGTCCCCTGTCATTCCAACTTTTGGTCCTAAGAGAGACAAACCATGGTTGCCAACGCACTCCTGCTCACGATCGCCTTGTTGCTGGCTTATGGGTTCTGGCTCATGGACCAATTGAAGTTCATGGCGCCGTACAAGGCCGTCGTCTTTCATGCGTATGGCACCGTGATTTCGGTTGCGGGATTGATTCTGTTCCTCAACGTGTTCAGCGCCGTACTCCTTCTCCAGAGAAAGTTCTTTCTCAAGAACACGGGCCGCAAGCTGTCGCACATCGACCGGCAGTTCCAGGTCGGCCAGGTCGAAATACCCGTTCCCTCCATGGACGAGGAAGAGTCCTGACATGTCCCGCGACACCCATTCCCACGGACCGCACGAGCCCCGGGAGCCGGAGTCTCACGAGTCTGAGGCAGTGCGAGACTATCGTGTCTCACCCCTAGTCACTGCAACACGGACGGCAGCGAAAGATGTTCCGGGAGAAAACGATCGAGACTCTTCGCGAGGAGTTCTCCGAAAACCGGAATCCCACGATTCGCCGCAAGCCTACTCCCTTCGCGAACGAACCTACTTTGTACGCGATTCGGAAATCACAACGCTTGCGGAAATTGGCACGTTTCGTGTCGTCCCGGCGCATGACCTCGCGCGGTATGGCTACGCCGGGGACAGCGATCGCATGGAACGCGAAGTCCGCCGTCTCAAGGACCAGCGCCTGGTGTCTGAAAAAAGTATTGGCGTGGGACCAAAGAAAACCGTTCGAGTCTTCACGTTGACCAAGGCTGGAAAGCGCCTGCTGCAGAAATCGGGGCGGTTGTCCGAAGACCAGTCCGTGTATCACGGCCTCGTCAAACCCCGGGAAGCAAAACACGACGCGGACCTCTATCGCGTTTACCACACAGAGACGGCCCGCATCGAGCGCGACGGTGGCCGCCCTCTCCGCGCCGTTCTGGATTACGAATTAAAACGAAATCTGAATCACGATCTGGCCGCTCTCGGACCCGATAGCGACCGTGACGAAGCAAGGGCAAGAGTCGCCGAAAAACATGGCCTGTCGGTCGTGAACGGAAAGATACAGATTCCCGATTTGCGTGTGGAATACGAGGACGCGGAGTCGGATCGTAGGCACATCGATTTGGAACTGGCCACGCGCAACTATCGTCCACGGGCCTTGGCGGAAAAAGCAAAAGCGGGATTCTCCATCTATGCTCCGCGCGAGGATGCCTCGCGTCTTCGCCGCATCCTCGATGAACGCGAAATTACTGCGGGGATTCTTTCCTTATGAATATCCCGGCCGTCCATATCGCTGCTCTGCAGGCGCTCGGATACACCGAGGAGGAGGCCCGCTTCCTCTACCTTGTGGCCACGCATTCCGGCTACTTCGTAGCGCGGCAGTTCCTCGCTTTCACCGGTGCGCAGTGGGGTAAACGGACGACGCTCTTCTGGAACAAATTGCGGGCCAAGAAACACGCGCGCACCAGGCCCATGGCCAAGCATGGCGCTGTGTACCACCTGTTTGCGCGGAAGGTGTACCGCCGGATCGGCCGCGAGAATCTGCGCAACCGGCGTCAGCACGAAATCGAATACATCCTGGCCCGCATCGCCATGCTCGATTTTGTGCTGGGAAACCCGGACCTTTGCTATCTCGAAACGGAGCCCGACAAGGTCGCCTATTTTTGTGAAGAGGGGAAGGTCGCGACACACCATCTTCCGTCCAAAACGTATCAAGGGGACCGCACGGTTCAGCCCACGATCCGGTACTTCGTCGACCGGTTCCCGATGTTCTTTCCACAAGCGAATTCCATTCGCCGTGTCGTCACGTTTACCTACATCCAGGGGCTCGAAACCAACTTCGCGGGATTCATCCATCATCTGCAACTCTACCTGCCGCTCTTTCGACAACTCAGCGAGTTTCGCTTTCTCTATCTGGCCCGGAACACGGCGCATTTCATCAAGGCGCGGGAGATGTTTGACTCGGTCGTCACCGTCCCGCTCGAATCGAATCCCGCCGAGGACCTGCTTCGTTATTTCGCAATTCGCAAGGCGTGGGATCTGAAGCTGTACCCGGCTTTAACGGAAGCGGACCTGGTGTTTCGCAATCTCGCAAAGCAGCGATTTACCGGAGATAGGTTTGAGCATTTCTACCGTGCGTGGAAGGCAGGACGCTTGGACGAATCGGAAATCCGCGGCCACCTTTCCGGAAGTCCAATCTCGCACCACATTCAATTCGATGCGCAAATTTTAAGGCCCTTCACTGTATCCGGTGAAGTGGAAGAGGTAGCCGGGTGAAGAAGGGAATAACGACATTCTGCACATTCGACTGCACCGGGTTCTTCACTTTGTGGGACGGCCATTTCCCGAAGAGTGTGGAAGATACGCGAATCCCGGAGAAAAGAGCCCCGGTGGAAAAAACACTAAATCGGGCGGGAGCGACCCCACTTTTTCGGCTTCCAGCCGCCCAAAAAGTTTTTGGGGTCGCTCTCGCCCTGCGGCACCTTGACCGGTGCCGGTGTTTTTTCCACCGGGGCCAGCCAAGTTTCGGAAGTTGAATCCAAGAGGAGGAACAACATGTCCATCATCAAGAAAGCGCCAGCCATTCTCACGCGGGAATTTCGGATCGAGGAACCCGTCAGCGTGCTGCTGGATGAGTACGCGCAATTCATCGAGAGCAGCGCGGACCATGTCATCAATGCCGCGATCAAGAAAACGCTCTGGCGTGACCAGGACTACCGCAAGTGGCGTGAACAACGCAGGAACACCGGAGCGGAAGCCGGAAAGCGCGGAGTTGCCGAGGGGCAACTGAAATCATGATGCGGCGGATTCTCGTCTCGCGGCATTTCGTCGCCGCGTTCCTCGCGATGATGACGGGGGTGTTCCTTTTCATCTGGCATCCGTTCCCGGAAGACCCTCTGTTCCTGCGCGTCGTTTCACTCCGCGCACCCCATGCATTTTTGAGTTTTCGCTATATCTACAACCTCTGTCTGTTCACGACTCCGTACCTGGTGTACCTCGGCGTGTTTTCTGGGCTTTACATCGCCACACTGAAGTTCAGGGAACGCATCGTACCGGGACGGCTCTCCCGTTACCCGGACCCACGTAAGCGAGACGACCTTTTCCTTGTCGTCGGCGAGGTACACAACCCGCGGAAACCCGGACCATCCGAAACTCCGCAATGGCTCACGATTCCCGAGCGCGGTTTGTACACCGGCATCGTGATTCTGGGGGCGGTAGGTTCGGGCAAAACCGCGTGCGGAATGTACCCCTTTGCAGAACAGATTTTTGCCTATAAAACGGAAAGTAAAGAAGAGCGCATTGGCGGACTCATCCTCGAAGTAAAGGGGGATTTCTGTAGAAAGGTCGAACAGATACTCGAACGCCACGGACGCGCGGAAGACTACATCGAAATCAGTCTCGACTCCGAGTACCGTTACAACCCGCTCCATAACGACCTCGACGCCTATGCCCTGGCCTTCAACATCGCATCCTTATTAAACAATCTTTTCGGACGAGGCAAAGAACCGTTCTGGCAACAGGCCTATACCTGTCTCTTATACACATC
>CAXMLS010000684.1:0-2219 GCA_964194235.1 uncultured bacterium
GATGTGTATAAGAGACAGTTGCAGCACTGTCCAAAGCCTGTAGGCTTCCGGTTACATGGCTGTCTACCGCCATGCCTTTGCCCACATCATGCAGCAGCATCGTGAGAATCAGCAGGTCGCGCCGTTCGACCGTTTTCCATAACGGGGCGAAATTTTTCCCCAGCGCGTCGGTAGCATCCGCCAATTCCTGTAAATGTTCGATCGTTCGCAGGGAATGCTCGTCGACGGTGTAGCGGTGATAGTAATCGCGAACTACCAAGGAATCGATCGCCCCGAATTCCGGCAGCACTTCCGTCAATAGTCCAAGGCGTTGCATCGAGCGCAACGCCACGCCCGGATAGTCCGCGTTCAGAATGTCGCGCAGTGTAGACCACGACAACCGCGCATTTTGCCCAGGCACTTCCGGATGGGTCAGAATATAGGCGATGGTCCGCTCCGCTTCGCGACTGAGCGGGATGCCTGTTGCAGCGGCACCTGCAAATACAGAGAACGTAACGGCGCGGTCCGACAGCGCTCCGGGCGCCACAACTTCCAGCAAACCGTCGCGCACGATGAAAGGTGTGGTGCCACTGGTGGTGTTCGGTTCAGTTTTTATAGCGCGTGTTGCACTTAAAATTCGTTCTCGCAACGATAATGAGGTTGGCGGCGCTTTTTGTTCCATATGCCGCAGCAAGCGGCGATTTAGTGTTCGCGCTTGCCGAAAATACAATCGCATCCACTCCGCAGTGCCAGAATCTGAAGGAGTTACCGCCTCGACCGAAATCTCTCCTACCTTGGTGGTCCCCAGTTCGCCGTTGACCCCGAGAGAACGGGCTGCTGCCGCCGCTTGCAATTCATACGTCAGCGTATTGTCATTCCGCGCGTTGCTATAGTGCAAGAAGCATCGAATTTCGCTTAGGAACTCCACAGCTTTCGCCACTAGATCGTCTTCCACGGTCATCTTCGCGGGAATTTCTATTCTTCCTTCGCTGATCTGTCGCAGCCAAACCGTAGCCTGATAATCGCGAAGCCCACCAGGAGATTCCTTCACATTCGGTTCCAGATGAAAAATAGTGTTCCCGTAACGCGACAGCCGGTCTTTGGTTAGTTTGTGGAGTTGAGTTAGGAGAAAAGGTCGCGCTTGGCGTTCCGAGCCCGGCAAAATCTTGCTGTCGAGTTTCTCAAAGAGAGCGCTGTCCCCTGCGAGAAATCTTCGATCCAGCAACGCGAGATGAAATTCCGCGTTGTCTTCTTCGATGCGTTTACATTCGTCGATGGTTCGTCCCGCCGAACTAACCCGAAATCCAAGGTCCCACAGCATTCGCGAAAATTCGCCGATTAACGGCCGAAATCCGGCTTCCGCTTTGTCGTTGCCAAAAAGGAAAAGTATGTCGAGATCCGAGTATGGAAAAAGTGCGCGCCGGCCGTATCCTCCCAGTGCAAGAAGACAAAGCCCCTGCGTGTCGCCGTTATGGACACGCAGGACCTCGCTGAATACCCGCTGAATGTTTCGATCCGCCAGTTGGCACAACGCCTGCAATGTTTCGCGTGCACCCACACCCGCTTCGAATTGCTCGCGTATGCGTATTCGTTCGCCGTCCGCCTCAGGCACAGCCGTGGACAAGGTCGGTATGGATCCTTGCATCGTATTTTCGAGTCGTTTCCCTAAAACTAAATTCAAACCGTAGCGGGCGGCAGTCATAGATTCTACAACGCGCTTTCTCCGCGCTCCGCATTGCGAATGCGGATGGCATCGCCCACCGGGGAAACAAATATTTTACCGTCTCCGATCTTTCCTGTCTTGGCCGCCTCCAGAATAGTGTCCACGGCCTTGTCCAGCAAAGCATCCGGAAGCACCATCTCCAGTTTAATCTTCGGCAAGAGGTCCACGGTATATTCCCTGCCGCGGTACACCTCAGTATGTCCTTTCTGTCGTCCATGCCCGCGCACTTCCGTTACCGTCATCCCTTCAATCCCGATTTTGTAGAGTGCATCTTTTACCGATTCGAACCTCGAGGGTTGAATGATCGCTTCGATTTTTTTCATGCCTATCCCCCTTTTTTGAGTGGAAAGCTGGGTTTCCCTGGGACACCGCGGCACAGTCCGACACGGGCTCCGCCGCAGCGCTGTAATCATGCACAGGCGGAACCCCAGCACCAATCAAAAGTTTTGAATGTAATCAATAGAAAATTTCCGTTGGCTTTTCGAAACCGTCACCAGTACCTGTCTCTTATACACAT
>CAXMLS010000685.1:0-3032 GCA_964194235.1 uncultured bacterium
TGGACCCCACGTTGCTGGTCATCACCAGGACCGTGTTGCGAAAATCCACGGTGCGGCCTTTTCCATCCGTCAGTCGTCCGTCTTCTAGGACTTGCAGCAGGGCGTTGAACACGTCAGGATGCGCCTTTTCGATTTCGTCGAACAAAATCACCGAGTACGGATGACGCCGCACTTGTTCCGTCAATTGCCCGCCTTCTTCATATCCCACGTATCCCGGCGGCGCTCCAATCAGCCGTGACACGCTGTGCTTTTCCATATATTCGCTCATGTCGATGCGGATCATGGATTTTTCGTCATCGAACAAAAATTCCGCCACCGCGCGCGCCAGTTCCGTTTTTCCCACGCCGGTCGGACCCATGAAAATGAACGATCCAATCGGCCGCTTGGTGTCGGACAATCCCGCGCGGTTTCGCCGCACCGCGTTGGCAACGTGCGCCAGCGCGTCTTCCTGTCCCACCACGCGCTGCCGCAACCGTTCTTCCATACGCACAAGTTTCTGCGCTTCGCCTTCCAGCAAGCGCCCGGCCGGGATGCCCGTCCATTTGCTCACCAGCTTGGCGATATCTTCTTCGTCCACTTCTTCCTTCAACATCGGCGCGTTTTTTTGCACCGAAGCGAATTGTTCTTCCGCTAGTTTCAGTTCGCGTTCCGTGGCCGCCATGCGTCCGTAGCGTATTTCCGCGACCTTGGCGAGCTCTCCCGAGCGTTCGTATTTCTGTTCTTCACCTTTCAGCTGCTCGATCTGTTCCTTCAAGGTACGGATTTTTCCGATGGCCGCCTTCTCCGCTTGCCAGCGCGCTTTGCGTCCGTTCGAGTCTTCCTTCAGCTTGGCCAGTTCCTTTTCAATTTGTCCGCGCCGCTCCTTGGAATGCGCATCAGTTTCCTTCAGCAGCGCCTGCCGCTCGATTTCCAGTTGCATGATGCGCCGCTCGATTTCGTCGATCTCCACCGGCAGGGAATCGATCTGCATGCGCAACCTGGCCGCCGCTTCATCGATCAAGTCGATGGCTTTGTCTGGCAGGAATCGATCCGAAATGTAGCGGTGCGATAACGTCGCCGCCGCGATAATCGCCGAGTCCTTGATGCGTACGCCGTGATGCACTTCGTAGCGGTCTTTCAATCCGCGCAAAATCGAAATGGTATCTTCGACCGTCGGCTCGCTCACCAGCACTGGTTGGAAGCGCCGTTCCAGCGCCGGATCTTTTTCAATATATTTTTTGTATTCATTCAGCGTGGTTGCGCCAATCGCGCGCAAGTCTCCGCGGGCCAGCGCGGGCTTCAGCATGTTGGACGCGTCCATCGCGCCTTCCGCCGCGCCCGCTCCCACCAGCGTATGCAGCTCGTCGATGAACAGAATGATCTGCCCTTCGGCTTGGCTGATTTCTTTCAGCACCGCTTTCAAACGGTCTTCGAATTCGCCGCGATATTTCGCTCCCGCGATCAACGCGGCCAGGTCCAGCGCCACCAGTTTCTTGGTTTTTAAAACGTCCGGCACGTCGCCAGACACGATGCGTTGCGCCAGTCCTTCGACGATCGCCGTTTTTCCCACGCCCGACTCGCCGATCAGCACCGGATTATTCTTCGTCCGCCGCGCGAGGATTTGCATCACTCGGCGAATCTCTTCATCGCGTCCAATCACCGGATCGAGTTTTGAACGCCGCGCCAGCTCCGTAAGGTCCCGCGCGTATTTTTCCAGCGACTCGTAGGTCGCTTCCGGGTTTTGTGTCACCACCCGTTGCGAACCGCGCACGCTGGTCAGCGCCTGCAAAATCGCTTCATGCGAAGCGCCCTGCCGTTTCAATAATTGTCCCGCGGGATCACGATCTTCGTTGGCGATAGCCAAAAATAAATGTTCCGTCGAGACGTACTCGTCCTTGAATTTTTCCGCTTCTTTAAACGCGCGCTCCAGCACTTGGTTCACCGCGCGTCCCATGTGTTGCTGGCCGAAGCCCTGGACCCTGGGAAGGCGTCCGATTTCCCGTTCGATTTCCCGCGATAGCGTTTCCGCGCCGATGCCCAGCTTCGCCACCAGCGGCGGCACCACGCCGCCCTCCTGCGCCACCAGCGCGGATAGTAAATGGATCGGCTCGATCTGCTGGTTTTCAAAGTGCGCCGCTATCTCCTGCGCGCTCTGCACCGCTTCCTGTGCCTTCACGGTCATTTTTTCAAATCGCAACATGTGTTCCTCTTTACTCTTTTGATGAATACCGGTAAGTCCGCGTTTCTAAAAAAATATTTCCGAATCTACCGCGGAGATCAACCCGAAGGCAAACAAAAGGGCTGGCAACTTCGCCAGCCCTTCCATCCGCTTACGTTATGGCTGGTCGTTGTTTTACCTGGCTCCCGCTGCCGCCGCTACCGCCGGCGTTCCAACGTTAACTTTGATCTGCTTCGGCTTGGCTTCCTCCCGCTTCGGAATATTCAGCGTCAACACCCCGTTCTGGTAATCCGCCTTGATGGCTTCCGAGTTGACGGTGTTCGCCAGCGAGAAGCTGCGCGCAAACGAGCCGTACGACCGCTCCACACGCAGATAATTATTTTCATTGATCTGCTTCTGGAACTTTCGTTCGCCGCGAATAGTCAAAATGTTGTTCTCCACACGGATGTCCAGCTCTTTTGCATCGACGTCCGGCAGATCCGCTTTCACCACCAGTTCTTGCTCGGTCTCAAAAATGTCGACCGCCGGCGCCCAGCTGGTGAGGTTTGATTCCTCATTGTTGCCGCGCCGCAACACGTCGTCGAACACGCGATTCAACTGCTCATGAAAATTGATCGTGCTGCGAAAGGGTTCCCAACGATTAAGAGAAGTCATGATGATCAACCTCCGAAGTTGAGTGATATGTGACTGCACGCAGATAATACAATCTGCGCGTATTGTTGTCAAGTATTTTGTTAGGCTGCATAAATCTCTTAACTATTTATTCTTCTGGAGTTTAAGGGAACCATTACCGCTAGCAATTGGGAAATTAACTCTCTGTTTCGCGCCATTCGGCAACCTGCTAGACTCCTTTCATGCTGCTTTCGGACTTCGA
>CAXMLS010000686.1:0-3956 GCA_964194235.1 uncultured bacterium
GAGCCTTTCACCTCGCCGGTCATGGCTTGCGCGCGGTTCACCGCTTCCATGGAGTAGAGATAGCGGTCGCGCCAATGCATGAACGGCTGCGAATTGATATTTTCATCGTCCTTCGTGAAGTCGAGTCCGCCTTTCAAAGCTTCATAAACAACGCGGCCGTAGTTGCGCCCGGACAAGCCCAGCTTCGGTTTGACAGTTGCACCCAGCAGCGGCCGGCCAAATTTGTCGAGGCGTTCGCGTTCGACGACGATTCCCGTCGCGGGCCCATCAAAAGTCTTCACGTACGCCACTGGAAGAAGCATGTCTTCCAGCCGCAGCGCCTTCAGCGGCTTAAATCCGAAAACATTTCCGATGATGGAAGCCGAAAGATTGGCAATCGAACCCGGCTCGAAAAGGTCCAGGTCATACGCCACCCACGCAAAGTAAGAACCCGGCGCATTCGGCACAGGTTCGACGCGATAGCACTTCCCGCGATATTTCTCGCATGCGGTCAAACGATCGGTCCACACTACCGTCCACGTAGCGGTAGAAGATTCACCCGCCACCGCCGCCGAGGCCTCAACGGGGTCTACACCATCCTGCGGAGTAACTCGGAAAAGTGCGACGATATCTGTATCTTTGGGCTCGTAGTCCGGCTCCCAATACCCCATTTTCTTGTATTCCATTACGCCGGACTTATAGCGCTCCTTCCCATGAACGGTGGAGGCTTTGGTGTTAAGCGTGTTGCCATTCGTTTTCATTGCCACGTCTCCCTTATGTCGAAAACGTAGCAGCTTGCCACTGACAATAAAAGTGAATATAATTGCTCTTAGACTCAATAATATTGAAGGTGACGGATGACTAATAACCTCACGTTCAAACAGTTGGAGGCGGTTCATGAAGTGGCCCGTAGCGGCACCGTGGTCAAAGCCGCTGAGACGCTCCACGTTACACCCGCGGCGTTGACTTCCCGCATCAAGCTTCTGGAAGAAGATCTGGGTCTCGCATTATTCGATCGTACCGGCAACCGCCTGCACGCTACCGACGCTGGACGCCTGGCCGTGTCTGCCGCCGCACGGATTGATCTGGTGATTTCGGACCTCGCCGATACCCTCGACGCGATGAAGGGCCTTCACGGCGGACGCGTACGCTTCGGCGCAGTATCTACCGCCAAATACTTTGCCGCGCGGCTGATTGCGGCATTCCTGAAAAATCATTCCGGTATCGACCTAAAACTCGTCATCGGAAATCGCGTGGAAACCATCGAGTCGCTGCGCAACTATGACATCGACATCGCATTGATGGGTCGCCCGCCGGGCGACTTCATGGTGGAAAGCGAGCCATTCGGGCCGCATCCGCATGTGGTCATCGCCTCGGCCGATCATCCATTGACGAGCCGCAGGCGTATATCGAAAGTTGAACTGGCCGATCATAAATTTCTGATTCGTGAGCAGGGATCCGGGACACGAAACATTTTTGAATATTTCTTTAACGGCGCAGGTGTCCGTCCACCGAGAGAAAGTATTGAAATGGGATCGAACGAAACCATTAAACAGGCCGTGATGGCCGGACTCGGTTTGTCATTGATTTCTGAGCACACCATTGCATCCGAAGTCGCTACCGGTCGCCTGGCCGTTCTAAAAGTCGAAGGTTTGCCCATCGTGCGGCAGTGGTTTGTTGTTCACCGCTCTGACCGCGAGCTCCCGCCAGCGGGCAGTGCTTTGCGGGCATTCATTGCAAAAAAGGGAAATACTTTTCTGCCCAGGGTGAGCGCTCGCAGAAAGTAAATCTCGTTCCTCGGTTATCTCAGCACCGCGCATCTCGCAAATAAAGCGTCAACTGCGCCAGCAATTCCTGAGGCGCTTTCCTCGTGCAGCGAACTTCTCAATCGCACGGTGCAATAATTCCCACGCATTTGGCATCCACAGTTTTTCCTTGATATACGCCCGGTAAGACTTCGCGGTCTTTACGCTGGCGTGCTTAATTCGCCTGGGATTTGCCGTGTCCTTACCGGCTGTAAACACGACGGAAAGTGGCTTGCCTTTCGATATTTGATGTCGTAGTTCCGCCTAATAAGGAAATCCCTTAGAAGAAACATCGTAGAAACCACGAACAAAGAAACAGGGTGCGCCCACTTGACCAAGCAGCTTGATTTTTGATTCATGACACTAACAAGATCACCCCCGCAGTAAAGATTTCTGAGAGTGAAAAGGTTTGGGTAGTTACCGTGAGTTGGACATGTCGTGAACGCGTTGCGATCGCCGCCTCTTTGCGAGTGATCAAGTGGGTAGTTTGCTCTGGTTATGGCCCGGACTCATGAATGCTTTGTTGTGAATACCGACAGGCAAGAACCCATGCGTAGAAGTTCAGCCAGCCACTCTGATAGACGTGCAAGGAGAAACGATAATGCCTGGAAAAGTGGTCACGCGTTTGGCAGCGACAGCAGCAGTTCTACTTGTGGCCCTCGCGCTTGTCTCGCCTACCTCTTTCGCACAAGCGGGAGAATCCGTTCAAATCGCGTCGAATGAAATTCATGTTGCCAGGATTGACGTCGACTCGCCCAAAGTTCCCAAAGCGCATGAGGGCCTCAGTCTCTCTCCGGTTGAACTCAGGGACAGGATAGAAGCTCAGCAGGAAGAGATCGATGAGCTGCGTAGCGAGGTGACAAAGCTGCAGGCGATGCTACAACCCGCAGCTTCTAGTCCACGCTCGTTGGCGGCGTCTTCCGCGCCGGCTGCATCGCCTTCACCCGCTCTTCCAATCCCTCACCCCGAAACGATCGTAATGGGGTTTGTCCAACCGCGCGAACTGCTGCCCGATATCGGCCAGATCGGAGCGCAGGTTGGACTTCTCGTGGGTGGCTCCCAAAATCCGTTCAAAGCTAGCAACGGATTTTTCGCCGGTGGCTTTATCGATTTGCCGGTGAAGAAAGTTAAGGGTGGCAAGCTCTCGTACGAGATCCTGGTCAGCGCCCAGCGCACGACGACGACGGTGCAAACAACTTCCGGAGTCAACGCGCTGGTCAACGGCTTGGTCAACGTCGAACTTGGGACTGCTCCAGCTGTTGCGAATCTCTTCTCTCCTTTGCCGGTGACCTCTCAGGTAAGGGAACGGTCGACGGTTCTGACCGTCGCGCCCGTGGAATTCAAGTACACGGTCACCGCGCTAGATCACCACAGAATTCGCCCTTATTTGGTGGCCGGTCTTGGAACGTACGTGGGACTGAGCACTCAGAACAACACAAAATCCTTCGACGCTACCGCGGTGCTTGGCAATACTCCTGTAGCGGCCTTGCTGAACTCGATTCTGCAAGGCCCACAAGTCGCCGGCTTGGCTCCGGCAGCGCCGGAACTCCGAGCGCGCGGCGTTTCGCAAGGGCAAGGAGACCTGCGCTTTGGCCTCCAGTACGGTGGCGGTATGGAGTTTCGTGCAACGCCCAAACTTTCGTTCGGATTTGATTATCGCCGCAACAAAGTGGAAGGCACAAATGCTGGATTCAGTTCGTTTACTTTCAATCAGGGTATTCATTTCTGAGATGCGACGTGTCCGGAACCCGAACGTTGTCAGGTTCGCATGCATGACCCGCGGAGCAAAATTATGATTGCCAAATATAAACCGAACGAAAAGTTCGTCGCTCGACGCGATCTTTTTTACCTCGGTGGTCTGTCTTTCTCCGCGATAGTGCTGGACTCCGCGCGGCCTGCGCATGGCGCGGAGAAAGACTACCCAGGTGACCTCGCGATCCTGAATGTGGCCTTGGGGCTGGAGCACGAGGCTATAGCTGCTTATGATGCTGGCGCAAAGAGTAAACTTCTTTCGCCGGACCAACTCAAAATTGCGATCAGCTTTCAAAGCGATCACAAACGCCATCGAGACGCGCTGACCAAATACATTCAGCAGTATGGCGGCACCCCAGTCACGCCGAAGAGCAGCTACGATTTCGGCCCCATCACTTCGGCAGCGGACATACTTAAGCT
>CAXMLS010000687.1:0-2213 GCA_964194235.1 uncultured bacterium
CATCTGAACAATGCTTATTCGACTTTTGGTTTGCGATTTTTGAACGGGTCTTAAGCCCGATTGACGAATCGCTACTTCGTGGCAACGTGTTTCAAGGCGGCGGCGATTCCTGCGCCCACTGCCTCCGGATTTCCGACGCTCCAAAAGTGCATGAAGAATAACCGCGGTTCTTCTGTCAGCATATGGCTGTGCAAAGCGGTCACTAGGATGTGGTGGGCCTGTAATTCCGATATCACTGGATTCACTTCATCTGCGCTAAGCACGAAGTCGCCCGTCGTGGCCACATTTCCGGAGTCCGCAGCCTGAAAATTTATTGCTTCGGCCACACCGGCTGCAGGCGGGACTTTCGTTCCATCCATAGCCCCGGGTGAATCTTTCGACGCAGCCACAGTAATCTCCTGCGCGCGTGGCACTCCGTAGGAGAGCACCCCAGCCTTGAAAGTCCCCTTTCGCCCAATACTATCCTCGACCGCCTTCACCCAGGTTGGTGGAGCTGGTTCCTCTGCGGCAGAAATAGGTTTTTCCAGCGGCGTCTTGGAAACCGCCAAAGCTGCGCGCAGCGATGCGGCTAACTCCGCCGCCGCACCATGGCTCATGTAATGCATGTACATCACGTGCGGGGTTTCATCGATAAGGTGGTTGTGCACGGCCGAAATCTCAAAATTCGCCGACCGCAATTTTTCCATAACCGGATTCAGCTCGTCCTCAAGCAGGACCAGATCACCCATCACCATCGCGTTTTCGTCCGTTCCTGTAAACGCAGCCCACGAGCCAAGAGCCAGCCCCGCTTTGATTGCCAATCCGCGAACGGAAACATGCAAATCAGTCCTTGGAAATCCGACCTTGTACACTTCACCAATCGTTTGGCCGGGGCGCCCCAGTGCAGAGTCGATCTTTCCCTTGTCCAGACCCTGCGCCAGACCAGCGATTGGCAGAAACAGGCACGTACTAAAAATCAGTGATTTTTGAAGAATATTCACGACGATCTTTCCTCGTAGGAACTGTCCGCTTCGAGAAGAGTATATGCCTGATGAACGCTTTCAGGGGAGACCGAACCTCGCTCCTCTACAAGCCCCCACATTGACGGGACGCTACCACGGATGCTATAAAATATTATTCTAGTCGGCACCACTTAGCCCACCGTACTCCCCTACCCGGGTCGGGGAACGGCGTGGCTGCCAACCTGGGGTTCAGGCGACACAACTCGAATTCGATGACTATTCTTCAACAATTAGGAGAATTGTTCCTTCAGGCTGTGCCTATAGTCCTGATCCTGCTGCTGTTCTATGCCATTTTGCGGGCGCTCTTCTTTCAACCGTTATTGAAAGTCATGGCCGAGCGCGAGGCCCGCACCATCGGAGCTCAAAAAGCTTCGGAAGTCGCGCAAGCCGCCGCGTCGGAAAAAATCAAACAGTATCAGGACGCCTTGAAACAGGCTCGCTCCCAGGTGTACGTGGAGCAGGAAGCCGCCCGCAAAAAACTCCTCGACGAGCGCGCCGTGCAGCTTAAAGAAGCGCGCGCCAGGGTTGCCACCGACGTGGGCAATGCCAAGGAACGCATCGCCGGGGAAGTTACTTCCGCGCGCGGTGAACTCGAAACCAGCATCGTCGCCCTCGCCGCGCTTGTTGCCCGGCGTGTTTTGCAATCCACGCGTCCGCCCGGCGCTCCAAGAGAAAACCGATGAGTTCCGGCAACTCGTTGTCTAAGACCACATTCAACATAAATTTATTTCGCCTCACAGGCGCCAAACTGCGCTTCCCGCGCGTGTCTGTTTTTCTTTCCGTGTTGATCGCCATGCTGCTAACCGCTGTGAGCGCGCATGCGGAAGAAGCTGCCTCGGCTTCGCAGCAGTCTGCCGAAAATCTTTTTAAATGGATTAACTTCGCCATCGTCGCCGGTGTGATCGTGTGGCTCAGCTTGAAGTCGGGGCCGGCCTTCTTCCGCGGACGCAGCGATTCCATCGGTTCCGCGATTCAGAAAGCCACGGAAGCCAAGAGTCAGGCCGACCGCCGGCTCCGCGATGCGGAATCGAAACTTGCCAATCTCGAAAATGAAGTCGCCGAGCTGCGTGCCTCCGCCGAGCGTGAATCTATCGCGGAAGCCGAGCGCATTCGCAATCTCACCTTAAGCGACGCGCAAAAAATCGACGCCGCCGGAAAAGCCGAAGTGCAAGCCGCCGAGCGCGCCGCACGCCTCGAACTGAAGGCCCTGGC
>CAXMLS010000688.1:0-2021 GCA_964194235.1 uncultured bacterium
GGAATCAAATACGCTCCAGCTAGTTCCGTGCGCGCCCAAGCCATCATCTGCCGAGCCACATCAAATCCGCGATCGCGCGCTGCAGCCCCCGCCGATTCCATCGACTGCAACACCGCAGGCGGTATCACGATTCCCGGCACTTCGTTGTTCAATCGCAGCGCCTGCTTATAGCTGTTCAGCGGCCACACCCCGATCAACACTGGAATCGCTGGCTTGCCACCCAGTTTTTTCAGGAACGCATACCAATGCTCGGGATCGAAGAGCGGCTGCGTCATCGCGAAATGCGCGCCCGCCTCCACCTTTGCGTGGAAGCGTTCGATCTCGCCGTCGAGATCGTCCGCCACGGGATTCACCGCGACACCAATCGTAAAATTTGTCGCGCCGCCCAGAGTTTTCCCCGCCCAGTCCGTGCCCTGGTTCAGCCGATGCAAAACTTTTACCAATCCCACAGAATCGACTTCGTACACCCCGCTGGTCTCCGGATAATCGCCCACCGACGGCGGATCGCCGGTAATCGCCAGCACATTGCGCACGCGCCCAACACTCCACGCGCCCAGCAGCATCGCCTGCAATCCGATAATGTTGTAATCGCGCGTGGTCAGATGCGGCACAGTTTCCACGCCGCGCGCTTCCAGCGCGCCCGCAACGATCAGCGCGTCCATCCCCACGCGCGCCATCGCGCCACTATTGATATCGATGGCATCCGCGCGCCCCGACGCCATGATCTTGTCCACTTGCTCGAACACGCGCTCCAGTGAAATTCCTTTCGGCGGATCGATTTCCACGCACACCGTGAATTCTTTGTTCTGCAGCTTTCGCCAGAACTTGCTCTCCGGCTCGCGCTCCACCACCGGAGCTGGTCTAGCCGCCGATGTACCCGCATGTATCACCGTCGCCGCTTTCACCGGCCGCAGCGATTTCACCGCTTCGGCCATGGCTTTAATGTGCGCGGGAGTCGTTCCGCAGCAACCGCCGAGGATCCGCACGCCCATCGCCGCCGCTTCGCGCGCGAACAACGCAAAATACTCCGGCGACGACTTGGGATACACGATTCGGTCGCCTTCGCGTTTCGGAAAACCCGCATTGGGCATCCCGCTGACGCGTAAATCCGCCACGTCGGTCAGTTCCTGCAGGATGGGCAGCAGTGCCTGCGGCCCCAGCGTGCAATTGGCGCCAATCACCTGCACGTTCTTATTTTCTAATTGTTCCGCCGCGCCGGCCGGCCGCAAATCGCCGAACGTTGTGCCTTCTTCCGAATACGTAAGTTGCGCGATGATCGGCAAACCGGAGAACGTCCGGATCGCGTCGATAGCTAACAGCAGTTCTTCGATATACGCAAACGTCTCCAGTATGTACAAATCGACGCCGCGCTCTTCCAGCGCCAGCGCCTGCTCGTAAAAAATATCCTGGATTTCTTCCGCTTCCGGATGCCGCGACTGCACACCCAGCCCCAGCGGGCCCATTGATCCGGCGATCAGCACTTCGCGCGAAGCCGCATCGCGCGCCTCCCGTGCGATTTTCACGCCGCGACTGTTGAGCCGCTGCACTTCTTCGCCAAGTCCCAGCGGAGCTAACTTAAATCGATTTGCGCCGAAGGTATTGGTCTCGATTATCTGCGCGCCCGCATTGATATACGCCTGGTGCACGCGGAAAACCGCTTCCGGCTCCGTAGTGTTCAGTTCGTCGAAGCACCGCTGCGCGCCCAATGTCTCATGCAGCAGTGAACCCATCGCTCCATCGGCAATGAGAATGGTGTCCTTCAAACGTTCGTTGAATTCCTGAATCTTCAATTATTTTCCCTGCGTCTTGATTTGCGGAAGCGAACTGCGTTCAACGCTTTTGTTCCATCAGGCTGGCGACCGTACTCATCAAATCGTATTTCGTCAGGATTTCAAACCGCGCATTGCCCATATCCACGAACACCGCCGGATTTTCGTGGCTCAGGATGTGCGTCACGCGTTCCACCGGCGCGTTTCCGGGAATCTGCGGAATTGGTTTGCTCATCACTTCGCGCACCACCA
>CAXMLS010000689.1:0-5400 GCA_964194235.1 uncultured bacterium
TTCTGCCAGTACGCAAGGATGTAATATTGTTCGCCCAGCAGCCTTTGCAAATGAGAAAAGCTGCTCGGATCATTGGCCTTCCCGTTGAACTCATTGAGATTGTCTTCAATGAACTGCGCGATCTCCTTGTTGTCGGTGGTCAGCTGGCGCAATCGTTCTCGTATCGCCTCAAATCGCACGCGCTTGTCCGACGATGCTTCCGCGGGCGCTGCGTCACGATCGGATATCGCGGAAAGCGCCGCGATAATGCCCTCGTATTCCTGATAGGGCGCTGAATTTTCATCTAGAAGATTTCTCAGTCTGCCGATTCGATGCGCCAAAAACGGGCGATACGTTCGCGGAGCCAAAGGGAATGACGACTCGAAATATTCGATGGCCAGCTTGCCATCATGGAAGGTGAGTTTAAGCTCTCCACTGTCCAGCGCTTCACCGAATGGCCGGCCTAGTATCGGCAGAAGGATTTTGTTGTCCAGATTTCGCGATGGCGGGTGCCAGTCGATGTCGAAATAGGAAGCAAACGTGGAGTCTGGTCCGTTTTCCAGAACATCCATCCACCAGGGATTTTCGCTGCTGGCCGCCATGTGATTCGGCACGATGTCCAGCAGCAAACCCATGTGGTGTTTTTCCAGCTCGCTCAAAAATAACTCAAAATCTTTTTCCGTGCCTAAGTCGGGATCTAACCGGGTGGGATTGGTGACGTCGTAACCATGCCCGCTGCCGCGGCGACTGGTCAGGATTGGCGAAGCGTAAATCTCCGTAATACCCAGATCCTTCAGGTAGTCCAGAATTTTCGACGCATCGTTAAACGTGAAATTCTTGTTGAACTGCAGTCGGTACGTCGCCAGCGGAATGCGAGTGAAAGGCATTTTATCAATTGCCTAAAATACGCAATCCCTCTCGAAGGCCAGTCAGCTCATTCATCCAATTCACCTCAGCGGAATCGTTGTTTTCTGCGCCAAGGCGATGTTCCTCAATCGCTTTCGTCAGCGGCCCGTAAGAAATGTTCTGCGCTTCCCACAAGGTAACCGGAAATGGCAACGACCGCGCTATCTCCAATTGCTTCCTGAACCGTTGCACGATTTCTATATCTTCCGGATGTGCCGCAAACATGGCTGCTTGCGTCTCGAGGCGCCTGCGCATGGCAAACTCCAGGGTGGTGGTGTCCAAAGGCACCTGGCTGGTATTCGCTTCCTTGAGATAGCTCTGAATGTTGTCGCCGTCAATTTCTGGTCGTTCAAAGGACTGCTTCAATTGGCTGTTCAGCGAGATGTCCGCCGCTGCTCTGAACGCGCTGGGCACCGGAATGGTCAGCGAATTCAGGAAGCGGATCAATGGCGCCTGGTTTTCATATATGGTGCGGTACGCCGCGGCCGCCGAAGTCAGGGAATCATTCAGGATCAAGCCGACGATTTTGCGCTGCTCGTCGCGGAAAAGGGAACTCAGCGAAAACGAGTGTTCGCTGAACTCTTCGTCGATTACGCGTATGGCGGCGGCGGTGTCCGCCTTCGAGAAGCAATCGATTAATTTTGCTTTCATTTCTTCGTAGCGGTGAGGGTCGTACGAGTGCTGCACCCCGCCGGTCACGTTGTGATCCCCAAGATGCAATACGCCAAAGCTCAAAACCGCGGACTCGCGAGTAATCTCTGAACTGAATCGCGCGCGGCCAACGGCCAAACGCAGTTTTCCTTCGGCCTCAAGCGAATATTGTTCGCGGTCCACGTGATAACAGTAAATGCCGGTCTTCTCGCTGTAGTTTTCAAACAACGAACTGATCGCGTAATGGCCTGCAAGCTTCTCGATATTCACGGACGCAGGCTTCACCCATTTGTCATAGATTTGCGCTCCGTCGCCGTGTTCGGGAAGATTGCTTTTTGCGTTGCGCAAACATTCTTTAAATTGCGCTTCGACTTCGCCCCCTAGAAATTCTTTCGCGATTTCGACTGCGCGGCCCGCGTAATGGATGACCTGCACGGTTTCCAGTCCGGAGAGCTCGTCAAAGAACCATCCACAGCTGGTGTACATCAGCATCGCGTGCCTTTGCATTTCGAGGAGCTTAAGCGCGATAACCTGCTCCTCGTCGCTAAGGGGATGTGTCGCGTGTTCGTTAAAAAATTCCGCCACGGCAGCATCGGAACGATTGAGGATCACGCGGATATAGTGGTCCCGCGCAGCCCAGGGATCTTTCAATAGCGGCGATGCCTTTTCTTCAAATACGGGAATCAGCCTGTCGCGCAGCCAGTCCAACGCAGCGCGCAACGGTGCGCGCCACTCCTGGTTCCAATCGCCATGGCCTCCGGAATTGCAACCGCAGTTGGAGCGCCACCTTTCTACGCCGTGAACACAACTCCACGAGCTGTTCTCCACGATTTCGACGAAATGATCGGCGGGATGCCGTTCCAGAAATTGTCCGTAGTTGGTGAGTTCAGCGAGCTGATTGTTTTCGATGTATTGCAGAGCGTAGGTCAACGCCATTTCGCCGAAGCGGTGATGATGCCCATAACTTTCACCGTCAGTAGCGATGTGCGCGAGTTGCGGCCAGTCACGAGCATCCGAAAATCCGCTTAGTAAGCGATCCGCGAAACGCTTGCCGTCACCAAGCAATCCTTCAAACGCCACGCCTTGCGAGATCGGCCCATCATAGAAGAAAACACTGATGGCTTTTTTGGAAGAAAGATTAACAAGATATGCGCGGCTTGGATCGATGCGGTCTCCGCTGATGTCTTTCCAGCTCCGGCCGCCCTTGCGCCGCACACGCTTGGCCTGGCGCGGCGCAAAGATGCTGTAGGAAATTCCATTTTCTGCCAGGACTTCTAGCGTTTCGACGTCCACCGCGGTTTCCGCCAACCACATGCCTTCCGGTTTGCGCCTGAAACGATGTTCGAAATCCGCGATGCCCCATTTGACCTGCGTGACTTTATCCCTTCGGTTCGCCAGCGGCAAAATCATGTGGTTGTACGCTTGCGCCACCGCCGATCCGTGCCCGCCGAATTTATTCTGGCTGAGTTTATCGGCATCGCGTATAGCGTCGTAAACGCGCGGCGCTTTGTCTTCCAGCCAGGAAAGCAACGTCGGACCAAAATTAAAACTCATCTGTCCATAGTTGTTCACCAGTTGGATGATGCGCTGCCCGTTGTCGAGAATGCGGGAAGTCGCATTCGGCGCGTAGCATTCCGCGGTGATTCTCTCGTTCCAATCGTGATACGGATACGCCGAATCCTGGAGCTCAATGGCCTCGAGCGAAGGATTCTCTCTCGGTGGTTGATAGAAATGTCCGTGCACACAGACGTATCGCATGATTACTCCGCAGGTGGATTCAGGCGTTCAAGTACTACGAACGACTTCGCAGCCAGTTGCAACTTCAAAGAATTGTTTGCCCTCACTTCCTTAGGTAAAGAAGCGCCCGGTCCGCGCCAAAGTTGATCCGCGGAATTGAGTCGCAAAGTCCATGTACCTCGAGGCAATTTTAAATCGGTGGAGGAGTCGGCGGTTACAAACGCAAAAATCACCGCCAGCATTTTAGAATTGCCCTCACCCAGAACCATGGTCAGGACACCTTCGTTTTCGGATATCTCCAGTTTGTCTGACCCAGCCAGGGAGTATTTCCGCCGGATGTTGAGCAACTCACGATAGAGCGCGCGAAGCGTTTTGTGCGGTTCTTCATTTTTTGCAGGATGATTCAGCTTCGACCGCAAGAAAGTCGTTTCCTCGTGAGGATCCGGAATTTCACCTTCCCAGGCGAATGCGGAAAATTCTTCCAGGCGACCCTTGCGCACCGCTTCAATCAAATCCGCATCGCTGTGGCTGGTGAAGTATTGAAAGGGAGCTTTCTCGCCGTACTCTTCGCCCATGAACAAAAGCGGCACGAACGGCGAGAGCACAGTTACTCCTGCAGCCAGTTTCAACGCTTCGAAGCCAACCAACTGGCTGAGTCTTTCTCCTCTGGCGCGATTTCCGATTTGATCGTGATTCTGATTGGACACAACAAAATTCGAGCGTGGGAGCCCGGACGGATCATTGCCGTGTTTGCGGCGCCGGAAAGCAGAATGCTGTCCGGCGTAAAACCAGCCTTTACGCATGGTCTCCGCCAGGTAATGCACGCCGCCAAAATCCGAATAGTAACCACCGCGCTCGCCGGTAAGCAACGAATGCACGGAGTGATGAAAATCATCGCTCCATTGCGCGTGCAAGCCGTATCCGCCTGCCGCAGGTGCAAGCAGAATGCGCGAATCATTCAGATCGCTCTCGGCAACCAGGTGGAGTTTTCTGTTCACGCGTTTTTCCAGCGCATTCACACCTTCCTGAAGATCCGCGAGAAAATGCGAAGCGCTGAAATCAAAAATTCCGTGGACGGCGTCCAGGCGCAGCACGTCGACGTGATATTGCTCCAACCAGTAGAGCGCATTCTCCATAAAAAAGCGCCGCACCGGATCGCTGTCGGGCCCGTCGTAATTTATCGCTCGGCCCCAGGGGGTTTGATATTTGTCCGTGAAGTACGGCCCGTACTCGTTGAAGTAATTGCCTTCGGGGCCCAAATGGTTGTAAACGACGTCCAGTGCCACAGCCAGTTCGTGGTGGTGTGCGGCGTCCACAAATTTCTGAAGACCGTGCGGTCCGCCATAACTATTCTGTGCCGCGAATGGCTGCACGCCATCGTATCCCCAATTGCGAGTACCGGGGAATTGCGCAATCGGCATTAACTCGATGGTTGTGATCCCGATATCGCGGATCTCGGCTAAGTGCGGGATGAGCGCTTCAAAAGTTCCTTCCCTCGTGTACGTGCCTATGTGCAGTTCGTAGAAAACACTTTCTGCTAAATCGTTTCCGCGCCAAGACCCATCCGTCCATTTGAAATTATCCAGGTCCACAACTTGCGACGGGCCATGAACGCCTTCGGGTTGAAAACGAGAAGCAGGATCGGGGCGCTCGCGACCATCCTCGAAGCGATAAAAGTAACGGGCGCCATCCGATACGTTTTCGATTTCGGCCACGCAGTACCCGGAAACAAGCCTGCGCATAGGAACCACACGTTCCGATGGCCCAACGAGGTGGACGCTAAGATTCTGAGCAGCGGGCGCCCACACGACAAAACTGCAACCACCGTCGCGCAAGAGAGTTGCGCCGAGCGGTTGCGTAGAGTCCAGATCATTCATAAATGTGCATCACTGATATGCGCTCACGCCATGGCTGCGCGACGCGCAGATCGAAGAGTACAAAGCTGTGTAAGGAGCTTCTAGATTGTGACAGCAAAGCGGAACGGCACTTCGGCAGCATGCCAGAGAAAATGAGACAGGTGGTCGCCCAGACCATCGGCAGTCGCCTGCTCTTCCTGCTGAAAAAATCACGTAAAGCATACGGTGGAATGGGGCGATAGAATATAGGGTCTTCCCTGTAAGCGGGCAT
>CAXMLS010000690.1:0-2452 GCA_964194235.1 uncultured bacterium
GATGTGTATAAGAGACAGAAATTGTACTATTTACGCCAGGCGGCCAGATTTTAGAATTACAAATCTGGAACCGACGTATGTTACCTAGTCGAAAATTTATAAATCGTTGTGGTGTGATATGTCGCGCCAGGCGCGAGGGTTGTGGACGGAAAATCCGGATGATTCGGCGAATCCGGGAAGTGCTGGGTCTCCAGGCACAGCGCAGCGCGATGTTCATAGATGCGACCGCCCTTGCCGTGAATGGTGCCGTCCAGAAAATTTCCAGTGTAGAGCTGAATGCCCGGCTCGGTCGTAAACGTTTCGACCACGCGCCCCGAGCTTGGATCAAAGAGCGTTGCCGCTAACACAGGCGTACCTTTTGCGTCGGCATCCAAAACCCAGTTGTGGTCATAGCCTTTACCCAGTTTCAGCTGCTCGTCGTCGTGGTCGATGCGCGCGCCAATTGCCGTGGATTCACGGAAATCGAATGGCGTGCCAGCAACCGGACGAAGCTCGCCAGTAGGAATCAATCCTGCGTCGACCGGGGTAAAGCGGCTTGCGGGTAAAGTGAGCTGGTGGTTGAGAATGGTGCCGGACTCCGCAAGATTGAAATAGGTGTGATTGGTGAGATTGACGACGGTTTTTTTATCGGTCGTGGCGGTGTATTCGATTTTAAGTTCGTTGGCGTCGGTGAGGGTAAAAACAACCTGTGCCGAAAGGTTTCCAGGGTAGCCTTCTTCGCCGTCCTTGCTTACATATTGCAATTTGAGCGAAGGGGTTTTGCCGCGCACAGGCTCCGCCGTCCAAAGCCTTTTGCTGAAACCGCGACCGCCGCCGTGCAGATGATTCGCGCCGTCGTTCTTCGAAAGGGTAAATTCCTTTCCATCGAGCGAAAATCGGCCACTGGCAATGCGATTCGCGTAACGGCCTACGGTCACGCCGAAATTCGCTTTGTCTTTTTCATAGCCCTCAGGCGTGTCGTAGCCCAGGACCACATCGCCGATTTTGCCTTTTCGGTCGGGAACTTTGATCGATACCACGGTCCCGCCAAAATCAGTGATGGCTACTTCCAGACCCGATTTGTTTGTAAGGGTGTATAGGTGGGCTTCTCTGCCGTCAGCCGTTTTTCCGAACACGCTTTTCTTGACCCCTTCGGTTTTGTGCGCTTTCGAAGTGCGTGCATCGGCAAGCGATGCGTTCAGAGTAATCAACAATATTACGCAGATTCCAAGTTTCATTGGTTTCCCCTTGACGAACACGACGGCTCAGCCCTGCTTTGTGAACGGCTAGCGAATCCGAGCGATTCGAATGTCGATAGCTTCTCACAGCTGTGATGTTTCGCTGAAACACAATTCGGCAAAGTTGGTACGCGGTCGGTCTGTAACGCACCTGCGAGCGAGCACTTTGTGAACCACCGTTCTGTACTAACCCGGGTCGGCAATCGGTTCGATTCTTCCCAGCATGAACACGTAACCCGCGATGCCAAGCAGCAGGAAGATCGTCGCGGCGGCGAAAGCCCACGCGAACGAGTGGGTTCCAGAAGCAATATAGCCAGTAACGATAGGCGCGACGATGGCGGACAATTGATTTCCAAAGTTGAGAATGCCGCCCAGCCTGCCGACGCTTCCTTGCGGCGCAATCAGCGATGGGATCGACCAACCCACTGGCGCGGCGGCTGCGAGGCCGCCAAGCGAAATACTAATCCAGAAAAGCGCGGCGGCGGGAGTGTGCGCGTTTGCGGCGCCTAAAATACCCAAGCCAAAACCGGTACCCACGACCAGAACGGTCTGCCGCACACGCGAGGCGTCGTAGCCACGCTGAATCAATTCGTTGACCATCCATCCGCCGATGAGGAAATCGCACGCGGCGGCGAACAACCACGGGACGCTGGTGTAGAGGACGGAATCGCGCAAATTTACGTGCAGCGCGATGGACAGATAGCTCGGCAGCCAGGTCAGGAGCAGATAAAAAGTGTAGTTGTAGGCCGCGGAGCCCAGGACAAGGCCGAGGACTTTGCGCTGAGCCAGAAGATATCGCACCGATGCGCCCGTGATAGCGGTTTTGCCAAAGCCTTCCGGTTGCGCTCTGTTGCGCACGATAAATTCGCGCTCGGTCTCGGTGAGTTTTTTATCTTCGCTCGGATTGCGGTATAGCCAATAGAAGAGCGCGAAATAAAAAATGCTGATGAAGCCAGTAAGCGCAAAATTCCAGCGCTAGCCGAAATGCAGTAGCACAATACCGAGCAACGGAACGCCGAGCGCCGGGCCGAGTTTTGCGGCGCCATCAAAAAACGCGGTGGCGAGACTTCGCTCGCGATCCGGAAACCAATAGCCGACGGCTTTGGAGACGGCGGGAAATGTGGGAGCTTCGCCGACGCCGAGAAGAAGGCGTGCCGCAAAAAAGCTGCCGACGCCCGTGGCGATTGCGGCGCCGAAGGAAGCCGCGCTCCATAGAAGTGCGCCAATGCCTGCAA
>CAXMLS010000691.1:0-1873 GCA_964194235.1 uncultured bacterium
ACCTGGAGCTCCTGGTATAACCAGCCAACGGCGCAGTTTTATCACGTCACCACCGACAATCGATTTCCATACTGGGTGTATGGTGCGCAGCAGGAAAGTGGCTCCGCGGGCACCATGAGCCGGAGCGATTACGGCGAGATCACTTTTCGCGAGTGGCACTCCGTTGGCGTGTTTGAATACGGTTACATCGCGGTTGATCCGCTGGACGCAAATATTCTCTACGGCGCGCGCTTGACGCGCACCAATCAGGCGCTCGGTGAAGTCGCGGACGTCACTCCGGAGCCGGTGCGTCGCGGCGAATATCGCTACGACCGCACCCTGCCAGTCGTCTTCTCTCCGCTCGACAACCACAAATTGTTTTTCTCGGCCAACGTTTTATTTGAAACCATGAATGCCGGAAAAAGCTGGCATGTTATCAGTCCGGATCTGACGCGCGAATCCTATGAGGCTCCGCGCAATATCGGAATTTTCGCGGCTACCGATCCGGAAAAAGGCAAGCATCGCGGAGTCATCTATGCCGTCGCGCCCTCTTTCAAAGAGCCCGGCACCATCTGGGCCGGTACCGACGATGGTTTGATTCACATTACGCGCGACGCCGGTAAGAATTGGCAGAACGTTTCGCCGCAGCAACTCACACCGTGGAGTAAAGTTTCGGTTATCGAAGCTGGGCATTTCGACGCCGGCACTGCGTACGCCGCCATCAATTCTTTTCGCCTGGACGATCTTGGCGCTCATATTTACCGCACCCGCGATTTTGGCAAGAGCTGGCAGCAAATCACAAAAGGCTTGCCGGAAAATGCCCCGGTAAACGTTATACGCGAGGATCCCGTCCGCAAAGGTCTGCTGTTTGCCGGTAGCGAAACGTCTGTGTACATCTCTTTCGATGATGGAGATGACTGGCAGCCGCTGCAGTTAAATCTTCCCCACACCTCTATGCGCGACTTGGCGATTCATGGCGACGATCTGATCGTAGGAACCCACGGCCGGTCGTTCTGGATACTCGACGACATCACCCCGCTTCGGCAATTTTCAAGCGAAGCGATGGGCGCATCTGCACATCTTTTCGCGCCTCAGACCGCCGTCCGCTTCCGGTGGAATCGCAATACCGATACCCCGCTTCCTCCCGAAGAGCCGGCAGGGCTGAACCCTCCTGATGGAGCAATTATTGATTACCGCATCTCCGCGGCCTCGGGTGATGAAGTGAAGTTAGAAATTTTCGATGCCCAAAATCGTCTGGTGCGGCATTACTCCAGTACGGATAAGCCTAAATCGATGCAGAAAATCGCCGCTGAAAATCCTATCCCCATGTATTGGGTGCGACCTCAGCAGATACTTTCCGCGGAAGCCGGTTTTCACCGCTTCGTATGGGACCTGCACCACGCGCCGCCCGATTCGCTGACGCATGAGTTTCCTATTTCCGCGATCTATCGCAACACTCCGGAACTGCCGCTCGGTGCATTCGCGCTCCCCGGAACGTATAAGGTCACCCTGACTGTGGGAGGCAAGAGTTACAGCCAGCCGCTCATACTGCGTATGGATCCCCGCATCAAAACTCCAGAGGCCGATCTGCGCGCGCAATTTGTAATGGAAACCGGCGCTGTGCGAGGCATGAATGAAAGTTTCAAATTGCTGGATCAAGTGCGATCCGTACGCGAGCAATTAGTTGAACGTTCAACTAAGGCAAATGGAACTGACGCAAACGCTCCGCTCTCCCGATCCGTTGCGGAGTTGGATAAGAAAGCCGCGGAACTGGAAGGCGGTCCGCAAAGCAGCTTTTTCGGCCTTCCTTCAAATGGCAAACAGCCGGAAAACCTGTCGACCTTAAACCAACATTTTGGAAATCTACTGGCCGTCATAGACAGTGCTGACGCTG
>CAXMLS010000692.1:0-3634 GCA_964194235.1 uncultured bacterium
ATGTGTATAAGAGACAGATCGTATTCTGTGCAGTGAATCCCGGTTCCCGCTGCATGGAGAGCAGAAAATTTACTAGCGCCGAGTGCTTAATTTCCACGCCCT
The DNA here is from genome assembly GCA_964194235.1 of uncultured bacterium. Classification (GTDB taxonomy): domain Bacteria; phylum Acidobacteriota; class Terriglobia; order Acidiferrales; family UBA7541; genus Acidiferrum. Next base: position 103 of record CAXMLS010000692.1, read on the forward strand.
TTGGTTTGCCGGTAGAACCTGAGGTATAGAGAACATAGGCGAGACTCTTCGAATTTATGTGCGACGGGGCCACAAATTCGCCTCTACACTTCATGATTTCACTCGAGTCAGAGTCAAGCTGGACAACCACTGGAGGCCGAACCTTTAGCTTTTGGTCAAGACCCCGATGGGTGACCAACACCCGCATCCCACTGTCTTCCACCATGTAATCCAGCCGGCTTTGTGGAAAAGCAGGATCTAGGGGCACATAAGCGCCTCCCGCCTTCAAAATGGCCAGCAGCGCAAGCACCATTTCAATTGAGCGCTCAAGGCACACGCCTACGAGTTCGTTGGGGCCAACTCCCAGGCCGATAAGGTGTTGTGCCAGCTGATTCGCACGATTGTTCAATTCGCTGTAGGATAAGTGGCGCCCGTCGAACGATAGCGCCGTGGCGTTTGGTGAAGCCAAAACCTGGCGTTCGATAATTTCATGAAGCAGACCGGCCTCGATGTAGCCATGCGACTCTTTGCCCGTGGATAACGACAGCAATTCTTGCAGTTCATTTTTGTTCATCAACGGCAAATTCGACAGTTTTTCCGCGGGATTGGCTACGATACCTTCTAGCAACGTCTGATAATGGTTAAGCCAGCGCTCCACCCTGGAGGCTTTGTACAAATCAGTGTTGTAATCGCACTCTACGTACAGTCCGCGGGGTCCCTCGACGAAATTAAAAAAAAGATCGAAATGCGACGCGCGCTTCGGGTTGCGTTCGCAGTAAAATTCCGCACCATAAAACTGTGCCGTAGCGACCTCGCGATCGACATTAAAAACAACCTCCACCAGCGGCAGCCGTCCTGGACTGCGCGGCACCTCGATGTGCTGGAGTATGCCGCCAATCGTCGCTTGATGGTGGTCGTAAGCGTCCAAGACCAGTTTTTTCGTGGTTGCCAGGTTTTCCTGAAATGGTGCATTCGGCTGAATCCGCGTGCGAATGGGCAGCAGGTTCACGCAATGGCCCACCAGGCAGGTTTTTCCAGACATGGCCTGACCGGCAATGCCTAGTCCAAGCACGATGTCGGTTTGGCCCGTGAGGCGGTAAAGCAAAGTGTCAAGTGCGGCCATCAGCAGTACAACAAGCGTGGTGCGTTGCTGCCCGGCGACCCGCTTCAGCAATTGTTGCAACTTAGGATCGAATGCTCGTTTCACCGTGGCTGCGCGGGCGGAGCGAACCAGCGGACGGTTACGGTCCGCGGGAAGATCAGCAGGTTCCGGCACATTAGCAAACTGTTGGCGCCAATAGCCCATCGCCCCAGCAACTTCTGGTGTATCGGGCTGGCTGGCCAGCGCATAATCTCGGAAAGATTCCGGCGCATCCAACACTGGTTGGATGCCTTGCGTCAATGCGGAATATATTGTGGAAAGCTCACTGACGATAAGTCCTGCGGACCAGCCGTCACAAATAATGTGATGGGCAGTCCAGATCACTACGTGATGCTTGTCTGACAGTCGCACGATCCGGACACGCACGAGCGGTCCAGCGGCGAGGTCGAAGACGTCGGAAATTTCACGGTCCATCACCGCTTCAAGTTTGCGCTGCCGATCTACATCTTTTTTAGGGGATAAATCAATGAGCGGGATTTCCAACTGGGTATTGGAGTTCACGCGCTGCCATTGCCCGTCGGCGCTAAAGCTTGCGAGAAGAATTGGATGGCGCTGAATAATTTGATGCACTGCTGCGCGGAACAGCTCCACATCAAAATTTCCGCGAAATTCCAGTTTCAACGATTCGTTATAGCCAACGACTGCATCTCCGCCCATCTGCGCAGCGAGCCAGATTTCTTTTTGCGCTTCAGTCAGCGGGAATTGGCTCGAATCGCCGCGCTCGGCCAGCACCGGAGCGATTTCAGTCTTATTCGCAGAAATCTTTTCAAGTTCAGCCGTTTTGCCCGGCGCTATTAATTTCGAGCCGGAATCCGCTGGTGGCGGCAAAAATCCGCTGGCCACCATTTCCGCCATACTTTCTCGGAATGCGCTAACCAGCTTAGCAAGATCGGCGTCGCTATGAGCTGTGGTAACGACGAAAGAGCGATTTTCCCAGATATGGATGCCTCGTTCGCGAAGGAGATAAAAGAACAACGCCGCGAATTTCTGCTCCGATGGATATGTCAGTTGCATCAGGGAACTGAAGTGCGTCAATTGATACGGCGCCTGGAATTCGTCGATGACGGCGCGCAAATTCTTCGCAAGTTCCGCGGTTCGCGCCGTCAAATTTTTTTGAAGATCGGGCCCCTTTTCTTTCAGGTGCAGCAAAACTGCTTTGGCCGCAGCCAGAGCCAGCGGATGACGGACGAAAGTGCCGGCAAAAAACGTGACGCCAACTTCGGGGAATGACGTGTCGCCGTAATTCCATTGGCCGCCGTCGAGTGCGTCCATGTATTTAGGATCGCCGGTGACTACGCCGATCGAAATGCCGCCACCAATTACCTTGCCGTACGTTGCCAGGTCCGCACGGACGCCGAAATAGGCTTGCGCTCCGCCGGGATGCACGCGGAACCCGGTAACCACTTCATCGAATATCAGGGCTGAGCCGGTTTCGTTCGTCACCTTCCGCAGCTCATGCATGAATTCGCGCGGCTGCAAATCCAGACGGCGGCTCTGCACTGGTTCCACGAGCACCGCGGCAATTTCCGATCCGCGCGCACGCAAAATATCGAGCGATTGCGGATTGCCGTAGTCCAATACGATCACCTGAGCCAGAGCGCTTGCCGGAACTCCCGGGGCGCTCGCCGCAGTGCGGGTTTCGCCATTCACGGTGAGCGGGCGGAAAAGAACTTCGTCGAAAATGCCGTGATAGGCGCCGGCAAACACCGCAATCTTGTCGCGGCCGGTGACGGTTCTCGCCACGCGTGTGGCAGCCAACACTGCCTCGGAACCGGTGTTAGTAAACGCCACGCGCTCCATGCCGGTGAACTCGCGCACCAATTCCGCGACTTCGCCTGCGAGCGGCTGAATCGGGCCAATCTCAAAACCTTTTTCGAGCTGTTCGTTGACGGCTTTGACAACAAAAGGCGGGCGATGTCCCAGCATGCTGGCGCCGAATCCCTGAACGAAATCCACGTACTCGTTGCCATCCACATCCCAAACTTTTGATCCATCCGAACGTGTTGTGTAAATCGGATAGACCATATCTTTCCAAAGTTGTTTGAACCCTCCGACGGAGCGCGGATCGGCAAGAATGGGCCGATTTTTTACCGCCAGCTTTTTCGATTCCGTCGTACGCCGTGTGTAGCGCGCAATCATCGCTTGGAGACCGGAACTCTGCTCCGGTGACATCGCCATACCCGCTGCGCGATCGATCGGCTTAAACGGTCCGTGGGATTTGACCTCGGTCTTCACGACCATTGGCACGGAAGGCGTCACCGAAGCTGGCGTGGAGGTCGGTATTGGTGAACTTACAGCAGATGCGGGTGATCGACCCATCAACTGCAGCACTTGCTGGGTCAACAGTTGCTGTTGCTGCAAAATTTGTTCGAGGATTGAGCCTGGAATATT
>CAXMLS010000693.1:0-4261 GCA_964194235.1 uncultured bacterium
GGTATTGCACGAAGGCAAAATCGCCGAAATGAAAACCGGCGAAGGCAAAACTCTGGTCGCGACACTTCCCGCATGCCTCAACGCGCTCGCTGGGCGTGGAGTGCACATCGTTACCGTCAACGATTATCTCGCGCGTCGCGACGCTGAATGGATGAGTCCTCTCTATCGCGCCCTGGGGCTTAGTGTCGGCGTGATCGTCCACGATCTCGACGATGAGCAGCGCCGCGCGGCTTATGGCGCAGACATCACGTACGGTACCAACAACGAATTTGGCTTCGATTATTTGCGCGACAACATGAAGTACGATCTTGCCAATTGCGTGCAGCGTGGCCACCACTTCGCCATCGTTGACGAAGTCGATTCCATTCTGATCGACGAAGCGCGTACTCCGCTGATTATTTCCGGCCCTTCCGAAGAGTCCACCGATAAATACGCCAAGATCGACAAAATTATTCCGAAGCTGATTCAGGACATCGATTACACCATCGATGAAAAGCACCGAACCGCCACGTTGACCGAAGAAGGTGTCAGCAAGACCGAGCGGCTGCTCGGCCTTGGGAATTTGTACGACCCCGCGCACATGGAATCCATTCACCACGTGTACCAGGCTTTGCGCGCGCACACCCTATACAAAAATGACGTCGATTACGTTATCAAAGACGGCGAAGTCATCATCGTCGATGAATTTACCGGGCGCCAGATGCCCGGCCGGCGCTGGTCCGACGGTTTACACCAGGCCGTGGAAGCCAAGGAAGGCGTCAAGATCGAGCGCGAAAATCAGACGCTTGCCACCATCACCTTCCAGAATTATTTCCGCATGTACAAGAAACTCGCCGGCATGACCGGAACCGCGGAAACGGAAGCCGCCGAATTCGGCAAAATTTATAATCTCGATGTAGTTATGATTCCCACGAATCGCTCGCTGATTCGCAGGGAATATCCCGACGTCGTTTACCGCACGGAAAAAGAAAAATTCCACGCCGTGGTAAACGGCATCATGCAGGAAGACGACTCCTTCGATAACGGCATCCGCCATTTCCACGAGCGCGGCCAGCCCGTTCTCGTCGGCACCATCTCCATCGAAAAATCCGAAACTATTGCCGCACTGTTGAAAGCCGCTGGTATCCCGCACCAGGTTTTAAACGCGAAACAGCACGAGCGCGAGTCTCGCATCGTCGCTCAAGCCGGGCGCAAGGACGCGGTTACCGTTGCCACCAACATGGCGGGCCGCGGCACCGACATTCTTCTCGGCGGAAATCCCGAGCAGATGACGCGTGATTATTTTCTAAAGAATAAAATGGCCATGCCCTACGCGTCGGCTCCTGCCGTGATCGCCGCCGATGGCACAGGTGCTGCCGCCGCACAAACCGCAGTGCAAATGGTTCTTTTTCAGCACGAAGGGAAAATTTTCCAGGTTCCGGCTGCTCACTGGAAGCCCATCAATGAACAATTCGCCGAGCAGTGCAAAGCGGAACACGACGAAGTCGTAGCCCTCGGAGGCCTGCACATTCTTGGTACTGAGCGCCACGAAGCCCGCCGCATCGACAATCAGTTGCGTGGCCGCGCCGGTCGCCAGGGCGATCCTGGCTCCTCGCGCTTTTTCCTCTCGCTCGAAGACGATTTAATGCGCATTTTCGGAGGCGAGCGCGTCAAAGCGCTGATGTTCCGCCTGGGTATGACCGAAGGCGTGCCCATCGAATCGGGCTTGATATCGCGCCGTATCGAGAATGCGCAGAAATCCGTTGAAGCGCAAAACTTCGATGCTCGCAAGCATTTGCTGGAATACGACGATGTGATGAACAAGCAGCGAGAAACCATTTATGGGATTCGCCGCTCCGCGCTGGAGGGCAAAGACCAGCGCGATTACGTTCTCGGCATTGCGGAAGACGTGGCGCGCGAACTTGTCGATACCTACTGCCCGCGCGAGCAGCATCCCGATCAGTGGAATACCACGCAATTCCTGGCGGAGACGAACGCGCAGTTTGGCATCGACGCGAAAGCCGCGGGTGCTGATCCCGCCACGCAAACCCATGACGCGCTCGCCGATGCGGCAGCCGAAGCGGTGACTACTCGTTACGCTGCAAAAGAAACACAGTTCGGCAGCGAGCTGATGCGCTGGCTCGAGCGCCGCATCATCCTCGACGTCGTCGATACTCAATGGAAAGATCACCTTCTTTCGCTCGATCACTTGAAAGAAGGCATCGGCCTGCGGGGCTATGGGCAAAAAGACCCGCTCGTGGAGTTCAAGAAAGAAGCCTTTACGCTATTCGAAGACATGATGGCGCGCATCGATAACGAAACCGTGCGCTATCTCTTTCACATTCAAGTGCAACAAGGTGAACAACCCGCCCAGCAGTTGGAACAGCGTCCCGAGCCACCGCGCCCCGGAGCGCAAGCCGCCATGGCCAGCGCCGCCGCTCGCGACTCCACGCGAACTTCTGGATCCGACGACGTGCCCCAGCATCTGCCATCCGTCGCGCGCGAAATCGAGCGCAAGCAGTCCCGGCAACAGCGCGACTTGCAATATCAAACCGGTCCCGCGCAAGCTGAAGCGCTCAAACCTGTTCGCGCAGCCGCAAAAGTTGGCCGCAACGATCCGTGTCCCTGCGGTTCCGGGAAAAAATATAAAAAATGCCACGGCGCAAACGCCTGAGAGCTTACGTGGGCCGGTCAGTAGCGTAGTTACCGTCTTGAACTATAGAAGTTTGCCGAGCAAGCGCGCTTCTCTAAAAGGATTGAATCGAAAATGCCGCCAGCACCAGGTCCCATTCAGCAGCCCGAACGCCAGCCCATTCCCGGCGTGAAAAATCTCGTTGCCGTAGCCAGCGGAAAAGGTGGCGTTGGAAAAACTACCGTTGCGGTGAATCTCGCGCTTGCTCTCGCGAATTTTGGCCACAAAGTAGGACTGCTCGACGCCGACGTCTACGGACCCAACGTGCCCATCATGCTTGGCACGCATGCCGAGCCGCAAGCCACCGCCGAAAAACGCATCATCCCGGTCATGGCGCAGGGCATCAAGATGATCTCCATGGGCCTGCTGAATCCCGGTGACAAGCCCATGATCTGGCGGGGCCCGATGCTGCACAGCGTGATCACGCAATTTCTGCGTAGTGTCGACTGGGGTCAGCTCGATTATTTGATTATCGATTTGCCGCCGGGTACCGGCGATGTGCAACTCACGCTCATCCAAACTGTGGCCGTCACTGGTGCCGTCATTGTCACCACGCCGTCGGCTGTCGCGCTCGCCGACGTGCGCAAAGCCATCGAAATGTTTCGACAGGTGAATGTCGAAGTACTCGGCGTGGTGGAGAATATGAGCACCTTCTCGTGCCCGCACTGTGGGAAGGCCGTCGATATTTTTGGCCATGGCGAGGGCGCAAAAACTGCCAAGGAATATGGCGTGCCGGTGCTAGGAGAAATCGAAATTGATCCACGCATTCGCGTCGGCGGAGACACTGGTAAGCCCGTCGCATCGCTTGGTGAAGACGGTGCCGGTGCCAAAAGTCTTTTCGCCGTCGCGCGTGCGGTCACTGCGCGTCTCGCCGAAATCGACGGCTCTGTGACGGGCCCGGCAGTCCAAATCGATTAGTTCAGATCGATTGGCACCGGTCGATCGTTCATTTCGACGAGCGATTTCGTTGGTCGAAACGCATTCCGCGATTAAGATAGAAGCCATTTCACTGGAGTATTTCGACGGAGTATTTTGGCGAAAGTTCCCGACATTCGACCGTATCGCGGCACGCGGCCGCAAATCGCCGCCACTGCCTGGATCGATCCCGCCGCCGTAATCATTGGTGACGTGACCATCGGCGAGGATTCCAGCGTCTGGCCCGGAACGATTATTCGCGGCGACGTACACTACATTCGTATCGGCGCTCGCACCAATATCCAGGATCGCTCCGTCTTGCACGTCATGCGCAATGAGTGGCCGCTGATTCTCGGCGACGACGTGACCGTCGGGCATTCCGTAACTCTGCACGGCTGCACCATCGAGTCGCGGTGTCTGATCGGCATGGGCGCCATCATTCTAAACGGAGCCAAGATTGGCACTGGCAGCATCATCGCCGCCGGAACCCTTATCACCGAGCGCACTGTGATTCCTCCGGGGAGCCTGGTGATGGGGTCTCCAGGCAAAGTGAAGCGTGCACTTACGGAACCTGACAAAGCTTCTATCGATGATTACGCCAAGCGTTACATACAATACAAAAATATTTATCGCGAGGAACCCGCAGAGTGAGTGAAGCTGTCTCTTATACACATC
>CAXMLS010000694.1:0-13829 GCA_964194235.1 uncultured bacterium
GTGTACGCCCCCTGCAAAGGAGCGCGACCTGCCGACGCCAATTCCCCTGCTATACTTTGCGACTCACCATGCCTAGAACAATGCCCATACGATCGCCTCGCAGGGAGGATACGAAATCCGCACCTAAATCGGTGAGCGAATCCGCCAGCAAAGCGACGCGCAAATCGCCGCAGAAAGAACAACTCGCGCCGCTGCAGATGGTGGCGCATGCGAAACTGCCGACGCGTCACGGAGACTTCACCATTTATGGATTCACAGGCGGGGCTTTATCACCGGTTGAAGGCGCAACACAGGGTGAAAATATCCCGGAGAATGAAGCCGTGGCACTGGTGCGCGGCGATTTGAAAGGCAAGACTTCGCCGCTGGTGCGCGTGCACTCACAATGCTTGACGGGCGATGTGCTGGCGTCGCTGCGGTGCGATTGCCGCGCGCAACTGGAATTGTCCCTGCGGGAAATTGGGCGCGCGCCGTCCGGCGTATTGATTTACCTGCCGCAGGAAGGCCGTGGGATCGGTCTCATGAATAAATTGCGCGCATATCAACTCCAGGACGGTGGAATGGACACCGTCGAAGCCAACGAAAAGCTGGGGTTTGCGGCGGACTCCCGCGATTACGATTTTTGCGCCGCGATTTTGAAACAGCTTGGCGCGCGGCGAATTCGGCTGCTATCAAATAATCCGGAGAAGGTTCGTCAGTTGGAGAACGCCGGGATACGCGTGGAAGCGCTGGTTCCCTGCCAGCCGCGCATATCCAAAACTTCGCGCGCATATCTAAAAACGAAAAAATCAAAAATGGGGCATCTGCTGAAGGGCGTTTAATTCTCGGCTGGTATTGGTTGTTGTGAGCCGCGCTAGCCGCCGCCGACGAAATGGACGATTTCGTAACGATCGCCCGGCTGAACGGCGGTTTCCGTCCATTGGGGGCGCGGCAGTATTTCCAGATTGCGCTCGATTGCCACGCGGCCAGCGGACAAATTCAACTCTTTAAGTAAATCAGCTACCGTTGCGCCGCTAACTGCCGAACGGTGTTCTCCGTTGACCGTAATGGATAGCGATGTATCCATACTTCTATCCCCTATTCGCAAGCTTTGATCTGCTGCCCTTAATTTGCGGGCACGCGTTGCTTGGCGCGCAGTTGAAAACGCAACTGGCCTGTTGCGGCACCCAGCACGGCCTCAATCACTAACGCTGCATCGGGTGCCGCCAACCGCGGCATATCGAATGCCAGGTGAGCGTCGCCGCTGTTGTCCGAGTCCGCGCAGAACTCTGCTGACTCCGCTGCACCAGAGACGCTAGCGGTCACTCTCGCTGCGTTGACCACATTGCCTGTGGAATCCGTAACGCGAACATGCAGCGTTGCCCGCTTCCCTGCCAGCCAGCTTTTCGAGTTTACCAATTCCAACGACAAGGTTGGCGCAACCGCAGAGGATGCTACGGCCGCCGGCGCAACGGGAATACTCACCGGAAGGACTAGCGCACCCGTGCGAATCTCTTCAATCACCTGCCGATGCTGCGCATCCACGCGCTTCTTGATCGCTTCATGCCGGTCGGACTCGAGCGGCAGCAAATCCGAGTAGTTGCTGGTCCGCCGGTGCAACACGCGTCCGCCACAATAAACCATGGTGTCGATGACCGCGGTCGCGACGCCGCCGTCTTCGGTCTGCACGTGATACTTCACGGCGCCGACGCTAACATTTGTGTTATACCCAAAGATCATGCCGCTTCTGCCCCAATTTCCGCGATACGCGGAAATATTCGTAACATCCGTAACAAATAAAATCTTCGCCGCGATTTGACCGATTGGCGGTCGAGTCGCTATTATAACGCTTCGCCTATGAGCGGTTCCGACCTACATAGTTACGCTCCGCTTCTCATACACCTGCTGATCGCGGCGGTGCTGGCTGGCGCGTTGACCAGTGTCTCGGTGCTGGTCGGTTGGCGTCGTCCCAATCGCGCCAAACAGCAGCCGTATGAATGCGGCGTGGAGCCCACCGGCGACGCGCGGCAGCCATTCTCCGTAAGATTTTATCTCGTAGCCATGATTTTTATTTTATTCGATGTGGAAGCCATATTTCTGTACCCGTGGGCGTATATTTTCCGCAGTTTGCGCTGGTACGGCTTCGCAGAGATGATGATGTACATAGCGATTCTGCTGGTCGGTTACCTGTATCTCTGGAAAAAGGGCGCGCTGGACTGGCACAATTAGTCGGCGCTTTGGGATTACAAAAAGTTGACGGAGAATTCCAACCAGGACGCTAGTGTTGTAGGCGGACACCTGCTTGCCGCCGAACAATTGCGCGCGTGGGACGCGAATGCTGTCGCGGAAGCGATTGAATACCGCGGCGAAACTACGATCGTCGTGCCCCGCGAGCTTCTTAGGGCTACCGCCGCGCGTTGTCGCGACGATCAGGCGCTGCAATTTAATCTGCTCACCGATGCCACCTGCCTGGACCGCCACCCCTACGAACCGCGCTTTGAGTTGAATTACCACTTGGTTTCCATTCCATTGCGCACGAAGCTACGGCTGCGGGTGCGCTTGACTGGGCAGGATCCGGTGGTTGATTCGCTCGTACCGGTTTGGCCCGGAGCCAATTGGCTGGAACGCGAAGTTTTTGACCTCTTCGGAATTCGCTTCACGGGACATCCGGACTTGCGCCGCATTGTGCTTCCCGACGATTGGGAAGGCTTTCCGTTGCGCCGCGACTATCCCGTGGAAGGGTTCCGCGATCTGCCGGTAATGCCGCTAGGATTTACGAAGAAATCCGTATGACCACCGTCGAAACAGCCGTTGGCACCGCGAAAACCATGGTCCTCAATATGGGCCCGCAGCATCCGTCCACGCACGGAGTGCTGCGCATTCTCCTGGAACTGGACGGAGAAACGGTGGTCAAAGCCATTCCCGACCTCGGCTATCTCCACACCGGCATTGAAAAATCCTGCGAAGACAAGACTTATTCGCAAGTTATCACCCTCACCGATCGGATGGATTACTTAAATCCGCTCGGCAACAATCTTGTTTACTGCCTGGCCGTAGAAAAACTGCTCGACCTGGAAGTGCCCAAGCGTGCGCAATACATTCGCGTAATGATGGTGGAATTGCAGCGCATCTCCTCGCACCTGGTGTGGCTCGGAACCCACGCAATCGACCTTGGGGCGATGTCTGTGTTTCTTTATTGCTTCCGCGAACGCGAAGAAATTTTAAAGATTTTTGAAATGTTCGCCGGGCAACGCATGATGACCAGCTACATCCGCATCGGCGGCGTGGCCCTGGAGCCTCCCGCCGGGTGGCGCCAGGCAGTGGAGCGTTTTCTGAAGATGATGCCCAGCCGGGTGGACGAGTACGAAACACTGCTGACCAAGAACCGTATCTGGATGGGTCGCACCAAGAACATTGGATATATCACCGCGGAAGACGCCGTCGCGCTGAGCATGACCGGACCGACCCTGCGCGCGGCCGGCGTAGCGTACGACAATCGCAAAATATTTCCGTACTGCAGCTATGAAGAGTTCGAATTCGATGTGCCCACACGGACGGATTCCGATTGTTTCGCGCGGTACATGATCCGCGTCGCGGAAATGCGCGAAAGCCTGAAGATCATTCGCCAAGCCATGGGCAAAATCACTAATGAAGGCGCGATCCGCAGCGAAGCGCCGGGTATCGTGCCGCCGCAGCGCGAGAAAATGAAGACGGAAATGGAAGCGCTGATTTATCATTTCAAGATTTTCACCGAAGGATTTTCGCCGCCACCGGGAGAAGCATTTGTCACCGTGGAATCGCCGCGCGGAGAACTCGGCTGCTTCATCGCCAGCGATGGATCACCCAAGCCGTTGCGCGTGCACTTCCGGTCGCCGTCGTACATTAATCTTCAGGCGTTGCCGAAGCTCGTCGAAGGGCAATTGATTTCCGACGTGATTGCCTGCATCGGCACTATAGATATTGTTCTCGGAGAGGTGGACCGCTAATGGAACTGTCCCCGCAACTCTCCGCGAGATTCGAAACACTGCAGAACGCGTATCCCGTCAAGCGCAGCGCGTTGATTCCGATGTTGATGTACGCGCAGGACGAATTTGGGTATATCAGCGACGAAATAATCGCCGAACTGGGCCGGCGTCTGGATCTGCACACCGTGCAGATCGAAGAAACGCTTGAGTATTATTCGATGCTGCACCGCAAGCCCATGGGCAAACATCACGTGCAGATCTGCACCAATGTGGCTTGCATGCTGCGCGGCGGCAACGAATTGCTGGACCGCGCAAAAAAACGCCTCGAAATCGGCCACAAGGAAACGACCAAGGACGGGATTTTCTCTCTGGAAGAAGTTGAATGCATTGGGGCGTGCACCGGCGCTCCCGCGATGCAGGTGAATTACGATTTCTTCGAGAACCTGACGCCCGCGAAGTTCGATCACATTATTGAGTCGCTGGATGCGGGCAAGCATCCCACTCCTGAAGCGGTAATTTCCGGCGCGCTGCATGAACGAGCACCGGGCGAAATTCCGGTGATCAGCAAACGCTGGGGCATAGCGGATTCGCAAAAACTGGACGTGGCTCTGCAGCATGGCTGCTACAAAGCACTGGAAAAAGCGCTGAAACAGATGACTCCGGAAGCGATCATCGACGAAGTGAAGAAATCCAGCTTGCGCGGGCGTGGCGGCGCAGGTTTTCCTACGGGCATGAAGTGGTCGTTCGTGCCGAAAGATTCGAAAAAACCCAAATACGTAATCTGCAACGCCGATGAATCCGAGCCGGGCACCTGCAAAGACCGCCCGCTGATGGAAATGGATCCGCATCAGTTGATCGAGGGCATGGTGATTGCCGGACGAGCGATTGGCTCGCACCAGGGCTTCATTTATATCCGCGGCGAATATCGGTACGTGCTGGACATTGTGCAGGAGGCGATTACGGAAGCGTATTCGCGCGGTTACCTGGGCAAAAATATTTTAGGTTCCGGCTACGATTTCGATTTGCTGATCCACACCGGCGCGGGCGCGTATGAATGCGGCGAAGAATCCGCGCTGATGGAATCGCTCGAAGGCAAGCGAGGGTACCCGCGCATCAAGCCGCCCTTCCCTGCGGTGGTTGGCCTGTATGGCTGCCCGACGATTATCAATAACGTGGAAACGCTGAGCGCCATCCCAGCGATTATTCTGGATGGCGGCGAGGCGTACGCAAATTTGGGAACGCCAAAGAATGGCGGCACGCGCTTGCTCTGTGTCGCAGGCCATGTGAACAAACCCGGCATCTACGAAATTCCGCTGGGCATGAACATGAAGGAATTTATTTACGGCATGGCCGGCGGCATACCCAACGGCAAGAAATTGAAAGCGGTAATCCCCGGCGGCAGCTCCTGCCCGCTTCTCACGGCGGACGAAATCGACATTCCCATGGACTACGATTCGGTGGCCAAGGCAGGCTCCATGTTGGGCTCCGGCGGCATGGTGGTGATGGACGAAGACACCTGCATGGTGGACATGGCGCGCCGCATTATGCATTTTTATGCGCATGAATCCTGCGGCTGGTGTATTCCTTGCCGCGAAGGCACCACCTGGCTGCGCAAAATGCTTGAACGATTGCACGCGGGATTTGGCCGCGAGCAGGACATCGACATGATTGGCGAACTATCGAAAAATATTTTGGGGCGCAGTTTCTGCCCGCTGGGAGACGCCGCGGCCATGCCAACCATCAGCATTGTGCAGAAGTGGCGTAACGAGTTTGAAGATCATTTGCACGGGCGTTGCGCGTATAAATCGGCCGAAGCGCTGGTTGGTTCGCGGTAACGCGAGTAAGACGGATAGATGACTGACCAAAAACTTGTCACGCTGAAAATAAACGACCGCGACATTCAGGTTGCGCCCGGCACGCTGGTGATTGAAGCGACGCGTCGAATCGGCACGGAGGTGCCTTCGTTCTGCTATTACCCCGGATTGTCTCTGCAAGCCGCCTGCCGCATGTGCCTGGTTGAAGTGGAGAAGATGCCCAAGCTGCAGACGGCGTGCACGTTGGTCGCCACCGAGGGCATGATCGTTCGCACCAACACCGAGCAGGTGCGCAACGCACGCAAGTACATGTTGGAATTTTTGCTGACCAATCACCCGCTGGATTGCCCGGTGTGCGATAAAGGCGGCGAGTGCGAACTGCAGGACATGGTTTTCCGCTACGGCGCGGACAGCAGCAGGTTCATCGAGGAAAAAATTCACCGGCCCGAGGAAAAGTGGTCGGAGCTGGTGTACTACGATGCGCCACGTTGCATTTTGTGTTTCCGCTGCGTGCGCGTGTGCGACGAAGGAATGGACGTGAAGGCGCTGGGCGTAGGAATGCGCGGCGCGAACAGTGTGATCATTCCGAATCGCGGCGATCACCTGGAGTGCGAAGAATGCGGCATGTGCATCGACATTTGCCCGGTCGGCGCGCTGACCAGCGGGACGTACCGCTACAAGACCCGCCCGTGGGAAATGCAATACGCGTCCACGATTTGCACGCATTGCTCCAACGGCTGCAAGACCACGCTGAGCGTGCGCAATCATGAAATCATGCGGTCCAACAATCGCGACCTTTCCGGGATCAACAAGGATTTTCTGTGCGTTAAAGGCCGCTTCGGTTTCGATTTCACCAAGCATCCAGAGCGCATCAAGCAGCCCCTGGTGCGCAAGGGAAATGAGCTGTATCCCGTAAGTTGGGAAGAAGCCGCGCAAACCGCCGCGGCAAGACTGAAACAGGTTCATGATTCCGGTGGAAAAGACGCCATCGGCTTTATAGGTTCGAATCGCACCTCAAATGAAGAAAATTATTTGCTCCAGCGTCTGGCGCGCGCGACGTTCGGCACCAACAACATTGATCATCACCGCACGGTGGATTACACCGGGCTGGTGACCGCGCTGGGCGATCGTGCGCACGATTCCCTGCTGACGATGGAACAGTTGTATACATCGAAAGCCGTGCTGCTCGTTGGGAATGATCCGACCAATCAGAATCCGCTGGTTGCGTGGCAGATCCGTTCGGGAATCCGCCATTTCGGCACGAAGCTTTTCGTCATCAATGCGGAAGAGATCAAGCTCAAGCGCAAGGCGACGCAATTCGTGAAAGTCAGTGACGGGCACGAAGGCGCAGCGCTGCGCTTTCTGGCGCATGGCGAAGAGCGACTCGCGCCGGAACTCGTTGAGCAACTGATCGCGTTGAAAGCTGCTTTGGATGCGGAGTCCGACGTCGCCATTGTTTTCGGCGAAGAAGTTTCCGGCGCTGCTGTCGCGCAACTGGTGAATTTCGGTTCGAAATTGCCCGGAAAAACGCGTTATATGGCGTTGGGCGATTATGCGAATTCACGTGGTGCCGCCGATATGGGGCTGCTGCCGGACCGGTTACCAGGCTATGCATATACCGACAACGCCGCCGCGCGTGAAATGTTCGAAACCATCTGGGGCGGAGCGATACCTTCCACGCCCGGACTTACCGCGCCGCAAATGATCGAAGCAGCACAATCCGGAAATTTGAAAGCTCTCTACGTTGTGGGCGCAAATCCGATGGCGCATTTCGGCACACTGGGCTACGGCCGCGGCAAAGCGGAGTTAGTGATCGTGCACGAAATGTTTTTGACAGAGACGGCGAAGCAGGCGGACATCGTTTTTCCAGCGGCCTCGGCGTACGAAAAAGACGGCACGGTCACGAATACTGCAGGCGAAATTCAAATGCTGCGCAAGGGCGTCGAGATTATGGGCACCCGCAGCGATTTCGATTTGCTGCGCATCGTTTCGCACCAGCTTGAGAAGGTGGGCCTCGGCAAAGCGTTCCATTACAAATCGCCGGCCGCGGTCTTCGAAGAAATCCGCAAAACCGTGCCGGGCTACAACGTAGAACCGGGCGGCTTGCTACAGGGCGAAGCTGAGCCGACGCAACTGCACTTCAGCAAAAACGGCCACGCGCCCTACGATGTGCCGGTGGGCCTGATTCGCTCCGCACACGACACGCTGTTCACCAGCGGCACGCTGGGACGATTCTGCACCATGATGGAATCGCTGCCAGAAGCCGATGCGGAAGTAAACTCGTGAACACTCTCCTCGCGGCCAACGCCGAGCTGATCATCACGATCGTAAAAGTGGTGCTGCTGCTTTTTATCGTGCTGACGGTGAACGCGTACCTGACCTGGTTTGAGCGCAAAGTTGTCGCGCATATGCAATCGCGCTGGGGCCCGCATCGCGTTGGGCCGCACGGTTTGCTGCAGCCGATGGCCGATGGACTGAAGTTTCTTTTCAAAGAAGATCCGACACCCGCCGGAGTGGACCGATTCGTCTATTACCTTGCGCCGCTCTTGTCGCTGGCGCTGGCGCTTACTTCCATCGCGATCATTCCCTTTGGGCCCGATCCGTTGCCGTGGCTGATTTTAGGTCAAAAAGTTTTTCTCGGAATTTTGCCACCCGACGTGAATATCGGAATCCTCGCGCTTTTTGCGATTACGGCACTGGGCGTTTACGGTGTGGCGCTTGCGGGCTGGTCTTCCAACAGCAAGTATCCATTGCTGGGAGGCCTGCGCAGCTCCGCGCAAATGATCAGTTACGAATTGGCCATGACGCTTTCGGTGGTAGGGGTGCTCCTCATCGCCGGCAGCTTCAACTTGACGGAGATTATCCGTGACCAGGCCAGTCCCTATGGAATCCTTGGCTGGAATATCTTTCCGCAAATTCTTGGATTCGTGTGCTTCTTCATTGCTGCCGTCGCGGAAACAAATCGCGTACCGTTCGATTTGCCGGAAGCGGAATCCGAGCTGGTCGCCGGATTCCACACAGAATACTCCAGTTTTAAATTCGCGATGTTTTTCATCGCGGAATACACCAGCATGATTACGGTCTCGTGTTTGTGTTCGATACTTTTTTTCGGCGGATGGCTCTCTCCCTTCCCCGCCACATGGACGTGGACGCATTATCTACCTACCCTGCTGCTGCTGCCGTTTGGCCTGTGGGTCATCTGGGACGGCATTCGCTACGAAACGCTTTTCGGCAAAGTGATTTTGCCGGGAATTGGCGTGGCGATGTGCGCCATGGCTATCGGCTTGATTGTGTTTCCCGGCATAAACGAATTTATCCAGGCGCCCTTCTGGCTGCTTTCTAAAATTTTCGTCTTTCTGTTTGTCTACGTGTGGATGCGCGGCACGCTTCCCCGCCTGCGATATGACCAGTTGATGGCCTTTGGCTGGAAAATGCTGCTGCCCGTTTCCATCGCCAACGTGGTGTTGACCAGCTTTGCGATCTTGAAGTGGGGCGCGCGATGACGCCGCACCTGATTGTTTTTTTTGTGCTGGCCGCGCTGGCGGTCGCGGGCGCCATGAGCCTTATCTTTCAGAAGCATCCGATTCACAGCGCGTTGTCGTTGATCGTGGTGATGATTGCGCTGGCCGGCCTGTATTTACTGCTGGGAGCGGAGTTTGTCGCAGCAGTACAGATCATCGTCTACGGCGGCGCAATTATGGTGCTGTTCGTTTTCGTGATCATGCTCCTGAACGCGGGAATCGAGGAGCACACCAGCATTTCCAAGATTGCCGGGTTTCCGGGCCTTCTGCTGGCATTTGCGCTTACGGCTTTTATCGCCGCGACCATCGCGCGCTCGACCGACGCGGTGCAGGTGGCCGCTCAGCCCAGCTACGTGGCGTCCACGAAAGATTTGTCCAACATGATTTTCCTGGACTTCGTTTATCCGTTTGAGCTGACCTCTTTTCTGATTCTCGTCGCGGTGTTGGGAGCAATTGTGCTGGCGCAGCGGGAGAAGGCCTGACCATGGTTCCCACAAACTACTACCTAGTGCTAAGCGCCATTTTGTTTGGACTGGGCGTGGTGGCATTTATTTTCAAGCGCAACATCATCACCATTTTTATGTCCATTGAGTTGATGCTGAATGCTGTAAATTTGGCGTTCGTGGCCTTCAGCCAGGCGATGCATAAACTCGACGGCCAGGTTTTTGTGCTGTTTGTCATCGTAGTCGC
The DNA here is from genome assembly GCA_964194235.1 of uncultured bacterium. Classification (GTDB taxonomy): domain Bacteria; phylum Acidobacteriota; class Terriglobia; order Acidiferrales; family UBA7541; genus Acidiferrum. The sequence continues at coordinate 9,967 of CAXMLS010000694.1, forward strand.
TGCGGCGGAAGCCGCGGTAGGGCTGGCCATCATCATTCTTATCGCGCGGAATCGCCAGTCGCTGAACGTGGAACGCGTGGACCTGCTGAAACTTTAAATGCCCATACTCGAACATCTGTGGATCATCCCGCTGCTGCCGCTCCTGGGAGCCGCCATAAACGGATTGCTTGGCAGCCGCTGGACGAACAAAATCATTAACACCGTGGCCATCGGCGCGACGGGACTTTCATTTCTGGCCGCGCTGGAAGCGGTGCGCGAGTTTTTCTTGCTTTCGCCAGAGCAGATTCCCTGGGTGAAGCAATATTTTTCCTGGATCGCCGCCGGTGAGTTTCGCGCGGGCTTCGACCTGCAAGTCGACCAACTTACGGTGGTGATGTTGCTGGTGGTCACCGGCGTCGGCTGGCTGATTCACATTTACTCCACCGGATACATGGCACATGAAGGCGGGTATTATCGGTTTTTCTCCTATCTCAATTTGTTCATGTTTTTCATGCTGATTCTGGTGCTCGCAGCCAACTATGTGTTGCTGTTTGTCGGCTGGGAAGGCGTGGGACTCGCGAGCTACCTGCTAATCGGCTTTTATTTCCTGCGAAAGTCGGCCTCTGATGCCGGCAAAAAAGCTTTCATCGTAAATCGCATCGGTGATTTCGGTTTCATGCTGGGGATGTTCCTGCTCTTCAGAACTTTTGGCACGCTGGACTTTGTGCAGCTTTTTTCGAAGGCCACGCCATTGCCACCGGACGCCATGGGGCACCTCGGCACGCTCACTGTCGCCTGCTTGTTGCTGTTCATGGGCGCGGCCGGGAAGTCGGCGCAAATTCCTCTCTACGTGTGGCTGCCGGATGCCATGGAAGGACCGACGCCCGTCAGCGCGTTGATCCACGCTGCGACAATGGTGACCGCGGGGGTTTACGTGGTCGCGCGCTCGCACGTGTTATTCATGCGCGCGCCAACGGCGCTGCTCGTCGTAGCGGTCGTGGGCTGCGCTACCGCAGTTTTCGCGGCGACCATCGGACTGGTACAGACCGACATCAAAAAGGTTCTCGCCTATTCCACCGTGAGCCAACTCGGTTACATGTTTCTCGCTTGCGGCGTAGGGGCATTTTCCGCAGGCATTTTTCACCTGATGACCCATGCGTTTTTCAAAGCCCTGTTGTTTCTTGCCGCCGGAAGCGTTATTCACGCCATGGGCGGCGAGCAGGACATGATGAAGATGGGCGGTCTCAGCAAGAAAATCCGCTGGACGTACTTCACGATGCTGACCGGCACGCTGGCAATCGCAGGAATCCCTCCGCTGGCCGGATTTTTCAGCAAGGATTCCATTTTGTTGAACGCCTATCAAAGCGAAAATGGCGGGTCGAGCGTCGGGCACATTCTTTATGGCGCGGGATTGTTCACCGCGCTGCTAACGTCTTTCTATATGTTCCGGCTGATTTTTCTTACGTTTTTTGGCAAGGAACGTTACGACGAGCATCATGTCCACGTGCACGAATCGCCCAAAAGCATGCTGGTTCCCCTCGCAATTCTTGCGGTTCTTTCCATCGTTGGCGGATGGCTGGCGGCGCCGGCTTTCTGGGGCAGGTCCGATTATTTCGCGAAATTTCTTGAGCCCGTTTTTGCCGCAGGCAGCGGAACGGAAGCGGCAACCGCGGAAGCAGCGGCGCACGCGCTCGAAACGCCGCTGACCATTGTCGCCGTGATCACCGCGCTTGCGGGACTGCTTGCGGCGTACTGGCTGTATCTAAAGCAGCCCAGCAAAGCGGACGGTCTGGCAAAATCTTTCCACGGCGCTTATCAGACCTTGCTGAATAAATATTATGTCGATGAACTGTATTCCGCGGTGCTCGTTAAACCCTTGATGTGGGTCTCCACCAACTTCTTGTGGAAGATCGTGGACGTTGGCACCATCGACGGCGCGGTGAATGGAATCGCAGGCGGCACCACCGCTGTCGGCGACGGCGTGCGCCGCACGCAATCGGGCAACACGCGCAGCTATGCAGTGTGGGTGGTGATCGGCGCGATCGTGGTGATGGCGGTAGTTTTCTGGCCGAACGTAAAGCCCGTTCTCGGGGTGGTGCGCTGATATGAACTTCTTTCAAGGCGGACACCTGCTTTCGATCCTGATCTTTTTCCCGGCAATTGGGGCGTTGGCATTGCTGCTGCTACGCAGCGACGACCACGCGTTCATGCGTCGCATCGTCATGATTGTGGCTACGGCGGAGTTTTTGTTTTCGCTGCTGTTGCTCAGGGGCTTGCCCGCTGCTTCGGGCGACTATCGTCTGGTGGAAAACGCGCAGTGGGTCAGCATGCCGCCGATTCACTATCACCTCGGCGTGGACGGCATCAGCCTTTTTCTAGTTATCCTGACGACTTTCCTCACGCCGATTTCGGTGCTGGCGTCGTGGAACTCCATCACGCACCGCGTGAAAGAGTTTTTTGTGATGCTGCTGATGCTCGAAGTTGGGGTGATCGGCGTGTTCCTGTCGCTCGATTTATTTTTGTTTTTTCTTTTCTGGGAAGTGATGCTGATCCCCATGGCCTTTCTGATCGGCATCTGGGGCCACGAGCGGCGCATCTACGCCGCGGTTAAGTTCGTGCTGTACACCATGGCGGGCTCAATCCTGATGCTGGTGGGAATCATCTGGCTATACAACGCGACAGGCACGTTTGATCTGCCGACCATTCAGCAGATGATACAAACGGGGACGTTGGTGTTGGAACCGCGCGCGGAAATGCTGCTGTTTTTGGCTTTCTTCGTAGCGTTCGCGGTTAAGGTTCCGCTGTTCCCCTTGCACACCTGGCTGCCCGACGCGCACGTGGAGGCGCCAACTGCGGGGTCCGTGATGCTGGCAGGCGTCCTGCTCAAGATGGGCACCTACGGAATGATGCGCTTCTGCCTGCCGCTTTTCCCGGAAGCTGCGCATCGCGCGGCGCCCTATGTGGCCACGCTTGCGATCATCGGAATTATTTATGGCGCGCTCGTCGCGCTGGTGCAGCCGAACCTGAAGAAACTCGTCGCCTATTCTTCCGTGAGCCATCTCGGTTTCGTGGTGCTGGGCATCTTCGCTTTCCGCAACATCTCCATGCAGGGCGCCGTTTATCAGATGTTGGCGCACGGCATTTCTACCGGCGCGCTGTTTCTCCTGGTCGGAATGCTGTACGACCGCCGCCACACGTTTGAGATCAGCGAGTACGGCGGGTTGGCCACGCCGATGCCCAAGCTCGCGGCATTTTTTCTTTTTGCGGCGCTGTCCTCACTGGGACTCCCAATGCTCAATGGCTTTGTGGGCGAGTATCTGATTCTGCTCGGCACCTATCAATCGCACTGGCAATGGGCGGCCTGGGGTGCGCTGGGTGTAATTCTCTCGGCTGGCTATTTGCTGTGGTCCTATCAGCGCGTATTTTTCGGCGAAATTACCCGCGACAAAAATCGCAGCCTCCCGGATACTTCCAGCCGCGAAAAAATTATTTTAGCCACGATGTCCATCGTCATGTTGTGGATGGGCATTGGCTCCACATTTTTCACTCGCCGCACCGCAGCGGCTTCGCAAACGATAATCGATCAAGTCGAACCGCAGCGCGCCTATGAAGCCACAGCACCGTCGCGAGCCACACCATCTGCAACAGCCGTCGGTAGCAAAACAAATACCGCAAGCGAATTGAAACAAATTTCAGGCCAAGAGAGCGTCAACCGCTAATGCTGCCCCGCACAGATGACTTATTGCGCGTCCTCCCCGAGCTGATCTGGTGCGGCTTTGGTGTCCTTGCGATGCTGCTGCAGCCCTTTATCCGGAGTCGCCATTTTTTTACGTTCGTTGCCCTTCTTGGCGCGCTACTAGGGACCTGTCTCTTATACACATCTC
>CAXMLS010000695.1:0-4851 GCA_964194235.1 uncultured bacterium
ATGTGTATAAGAGACAGGGTTATATCTGGGCCGTGGGAGTGCCGCTCGACAAATAAAGGCAGGTCGGACAATTCCCGATGTGCCCATAAGCGACATCTTGGCGGAGCAGCGTCTTGGAATCGCTCACGAATCGTGACACTATGCGGGGTCGCGAGAATAGCTGAAACGCTGTGAATCACAAGGAGAGTAGATGAATCGTTCGACGATGCGATGCGGAATTTTGTTCACGCTGCTGACGAGTGGCTGCCTTGCCGGTTACGCGCAGGAAAATAACGCGAAGCGCGCCATCACTTTCGACGATTTACGAAGCGTGTATCGTATTTCCGATCCGCAAATTTCCCCCGACGGCAAATGGGTAGCGTATGCAGTAGCCACCCCAGATATGGATGCCAATCGCAACGCGAGTAATGTTTGGATCGTGCCCACCTCCGGCAGTGCGGCCATTCAGCTTACGCAAAGCGGGCACGACTCAGCGCCGGCATGGTCTCCGGACAGCAAAACGATTGCGTTTATTTCTTCGCGCGATGGAAATTCGCAGGTGTACGTGCTGTCCATGGAAGGCGGCGAGAGCCACGCGATCACGCACGCACCCAGCGGCGTGGATATGGTGAAGTGGTCGCCGGATGGAACCACGATTGCCTTCACCTCGTCAGTTTATCCAGATTGCAAAGATGACGCGTGCAACACTGTGCGGGACGCGGACAAAGAAAAAAATAAAGTGAAGGCGCGCGCGTACGAGCAACTTCTGTACCGGCACTGGACGCACTGGTCGGAAGGAAAGCGCAGCCACCTGTTCGTGACTGCAGCAGATGGCAGCGGTACGCCGCGAGATCTGACTGTGGGAGCGAATTATGATGTTCCTCCCGATGAGCGCGGCGGCGCAGCGGACATTAATTTTTCGCCGGACGGAAAAGAGATTTGCTTCACCGCGGTGGCCGCCAAGGTTGAAGCCCTCAGCACCAACGGCGACCTCTTTCTCGTTCCCATCGGCGGCGGAGAGGTTAAGCAAATTACCAAGAATCCCGGATTTGACGGGAACCCCGTGTATTCGCCGGACGGAAAATACATCGCGTATCACGCCCAACCGACGGCGGGATATGAGGCAGACCGCTGGCACGTAATGCTGTACGAGCGAGCATCGGGCAAGACAGAAGATTTGACGGAGCGATTCGATCGCAGCGCCGACGGGCTGGCGTGGTCTGCGGACAGCAAGACCATTTATTTCACGGCTGAGAATGAGACGCTGTCGCCCGTTTATGAATTGAAAGCGAGCGAAGGCACCGAGCGGAAAAAAGAAGAGCCGAAGCCAATTATAGAGGGTTTCAACACGGCGATTTCCCTAAGCGCTGACGGCAAGATGCTGGCTTTTGAGCGCAGTAGCCTCACCATGCCCGCCGAAGTATTCGTGGCGGGAGCGGATGGATCGAATCCCAGGCAAGTAACGCATCACAACGATGTTTTGTTCGCGAAGCTGCAGTTGAATGCTCCGGAAACATTCTGGTTTGAGGGCGCCGCTGGCTCGAGGGTGCAGGCGATGCTGATTCGTCCGCCAAATTTCGACGCAGCGAAAAAGTATCCGTTGCTGGTTCTGCTGCATGGCGGGCCGCAAACGATGTGGTCGAACTCGTGGGGTTACCGCTGGAATGAACAGGTATTCTCCGCCGCCGGTTACGCGGTTCTGATGATCAATCGCCACGGCTCAACGGGCTACGGGCAGAAATTCACCGACGAGATCACCAATGACTGGGGCGGGCAAGCCTACACCGACGTTTTGAAAGGTGTCGACTATACGCTGGCAAAGTATGCCTTCACCGACGGTTCGCGCATGGCTGCAGCCGGCGGCTCCTACGGAGGATTCATGGCCGACTGGATCGCGACGCACTCCGGGCGATTCAAAGCCATCATCAGCCACGCCGGCGTTTATGATCAAACGTCCATGTATGCGACTGAAGAGTTGTGGTTTGCGGATCACGACATGCAAGGGACGCCGTGGACAAACCCCGAGAATTACAGGAAGTGGTCGGCATCCACGTACGCGGGAGAATTAGGCAAATACAAGACACCAACGCTGGTGATCGCCGGGGAAAACGATTTCCGCGTTCCGTACACGCAATCGCTGGAATTTTTCAATACGCTCCAGCGGCAGGGAGTGCCGTCGAAGCTGGTGGTGTTTCCGGACGAGGGGCATTGGGTGTTGAAGCCGCAGAATTCGCAATTCTGGTATAAAACGTTTCTCGATTGGCTGGCGATTTATCTCAAGTAGCAAATGCAAGACTGATCGTCAGGCAGCCGACAATCGCTGAAACGCGCGGCGTGCAAATCGGAACAGGTGAAAGATTAGGAACGCGGACAGAATAAGCAGCGCGCTGACCACAATCGCCGTAGTCATCGGATGGGCACTGGCCATCCACGTTAGCCAGACGGCCAACAAATCTTCGCCGAGGCTTAAAATCCAATTACTAAATGGTTCCGGACTGGTATTCACCGCTGCGCGGGTAGACGCTTTGGCGCTGTGGGAAGTGAGTGCCGCTGCACCTGCCAGCAATGCCGCACCCCACCGCCACTCCGGCGCGGCCGCTCCCGTCGAGGCGTAAGCAAGCAATGCTGCGGCGGGTGGGCGGATGAAGGTGTGGACCGCGTCCCAGGCCGTATCGACAAGCGGCACCTTATCCGCGAAAAATTCAATGAGATAAAGTGTTCCGGCGATGCCGAGGATCCAGGTGTGCGCGAGAACTTGCAAGGAAGGCGGAAGATGGATGAGGCCGAAGCGCTGGAGAATTCCGAGCGTAAAAACCGTGGCGTAAAGATTCAGACCGGAAGAGTATCCAGTTCCAAGGACGACGCCGAGAGCGCTGAGGGGATTCATGTGGTCGCTGAGAAGGACGGCGAACAAAACTTTACACTGAAATGATTGGTGGCAGCAGGCAAATTATTTGTACTCCCTTGTCGATCACAGACATGGCCGCCGGCAATCGCACGTCAGGCAATTACAAAAAAAGCTGGCCCCAAAATCGAGGCCAGCTTTTTGACTATTTGTTTTAAATTGAATCGTGGCTAAACGCTTCCAGCGCTCCGGGTCTTATCCCGCCGAGCGTTCTCATCGCGTTTTTCGGCGTTGTCGTCCGAGAACGAATTACCGAACTCGTTGACCTGCCGTTCGGCTTCGTCTTTAGCGATCCCGTAGCGCTCCTGGACTAGTCCCACGAGCTGATCTTTCTTCCCGCTTATTGTAGTCATATCGTTGTCGGTGAACTTGCCCCATTTTGCCTTGGCTTGTCCTGAGTATTGTTTCCATTTCCCTTCGATCAGGTCCCAATTCATTGAAGCCTCCCTGTGGGTCTCGTGAATTAACGTGTTACAGTGGGCCGCAGTTGCTGGCCTCGGGATGTAGAAGACCACTACAGGCAGACGAGAGAAATACAGTAAATCGCTGATAAACGCGTCTGAACCGCCGTAAATTCACGCAGACCGTGGGAAAAGAGTTCTACACGATGGAATGGTCGGATGTAAGGGCTATTCCGTATGGAGCCCTACCCATCGTTAACGTACAAAGGGTGGCACGCGGCGGTAACCCTGTACTGAGCCCTACGCGTAGCGTCCGACTGTGACCCAACGTGAAACATCACCGGAGAGCGAGCCGCAGTCGTCACGAAGTAATGGCGCACATTAGCTTCACGTAAATAAAACGGAGCAGCGTATGAATGGCAGGACGTTACTGGGTGTGGCGTTAATCGTTCTCGGAGTAATCGCATTGGTGTATCAAGGGTTTACATACACTACTCATAAGAAAGTTCTCGATATTGGTCCGATCCAGGCGACCAAGGAAGAACACCAGACGGTACCGATACCTCCGATTATCGGGGCTGTCGCGGTAATCAGCGGAATAGCGGTCTTAGCGCTCGGCCGCAAGTAGTTTCGATCATCACGGATAATTCCAAACCTCAAGGAGAGTACACAAATGAAGAAATGGACTGTTGTAATGGCTGGAATGTTGACCTTCGCATCTCTTTCTTTTGCGAAGAACGAGAAAGACGAGAATCATCGGTTGGAAAGCGCAGGAACGGTTGTTCAAGAAATTCTGGATGTTCCCGACGATATTCCGCAAGACTTGTTGGACAAGGCGCGTTGTGTTGTGGTGCTGCCCTCCGTTCTTAAGGCCGCGTTTGTCGTTGGCGGAAGTTATGGCCGTGGCGTAATGGTTTGCCGCAGGGGCAAGGATTTCTCCGGTCCTTGGGGAGCGCCAGCTATGTACGCATTGGAAGGCGGAAGCTTCGGCTTTCAAATTGGCGGCGAAGCAACAGATTTCGTCATTCTGGTGATGAACGACCGCGGTATGAACAGTTTGCTACACAGCAAGGTTAAGCTGGGCGGAGATGCCAGTATCGCGGCCGGTCCCAAGGGCCGCACCGCCTCGGCAGAATCAGACGCCTCGATGCGAGCAGAAATGTTGAGCTATTCTCGCGCACGCGGAGTATTCGCAGGGATCTCGTTGGAAGGCACCACCTTACGGCCTGACGGCGACGCCAATGCCCGGCTGTACGGCAAAGGCGTTACGGCGGCCACGATTGTGGAAGAGTCGAAGCTAGAGACACCAGCATCGGGACGGAAACTTGTATCACGGTTGCAGCAGGCATCACCGAAGCTGAAGCCGTAATTTATCGGTAGTTGGTTGAGTAACTTACCTGCAACTGGGCGGAAGGAAACTCTTCCGCCCTTTTTTTGCCTTCCTGATTCCTCGGGCCTACTGATTCCCCAACGCTCGATTACACGGTCCTCTGTATTGTCCAAACCTCAGGAAGCCTCTAGCTTTGTCACACGCTCCGCCCGCCACGAGCCGACTTACGCTTCCGG
>CAXMLS010000696.1:0-4880 GCA_964194235.1 uncultured bacterium
AGATGTGTATAAGAGACAGCATAAATACCATTGGGACGATTGCCGAACTCATCTTTGTCTTCATTACCGGGGATGACGCCTTCAGCGCCGCCGCCCATCACATGGTCCATGAGGTTGCGGCCAAGTTCGCCGGATGTGTTGGCCAAGCCATTGGGAAATTCGGGCGTGGTGGAGTTCAGCAGAATACGCGCGGACTCGAGTGCCGACGCGCACAGGAACAAAACGCGACCATGAAATTCCAAGGCCTTCTTGCTTTGGCCATCAATCACGCGTGCGCCGGTGACTCGCCGCTTATCGGAATCGAATATGAGGCTATGCACCACGCTGTAGGGGCGCAGCGTCATGCGGCCGGTTTTTTCCGCGGCGGGAAGCGTGGAATTAAGGCTACTGAAATAGGATCGCGTGATGCAGCCGCGATGGCACACACCGCAATAATGACACGCAGCGCGGCCGCGATGGACGCGAGTCAGCACCGCGGCGCGGCCGATGGTCATCATGCGGCCATCGTTGAAATTTTTGGGCAATGCCTCGCGCACGACGTGCTCGGCGCAAGTCATTTCCATGGGGGGAAGGAATTTGCCGTCGGGTAACTGCGGCAAACCTTCCGCCTGCCCGCTGATGCCGACGAAGTCTTCCACGTAGTCGTACCACGGCTCGATGTCCTTATAGCGAATGGGCCAGTCGGCGGAAATGCCGTCATGGACGTTGGCTTCAAAATCCAGATCGCTCCAGCGATAGCTTTGCCGGCCCCACATGATGGATCTGCCACCCACGTGCCGGCCGCGAATCCAGCGGAATGGTTTGCCGGGATCGGTGGTGTAGGGATTCTCCAGATCGTTGACAAAAAATTTGTGCGAGTATTCATCGCAAGCGTAATAACACTCGCGCTGGATCATTTGCGTTTTAGCACGCTCCTCGCGGTTATCCAGGCCGCGATACTTCAGCTCCCACGAAGGCACATGCTCGACGTAATCCTGCTCCGGCACGATGGGGCGGCCAGCTTCGAGCACCAGCACGTTCAGTCCCCGCTCGGTAAGTTCTTTTGCGGCCCAGCCACCGGTGATGCCGGAGCCGACGACAATTGCGTCATACACTTTTGTAGCTGGCATGGTCGTCTCCTAGGCTTTGCTTGGGCCGGTAACCGGGGTGCATCCGTGATACGCGCCAGGAATAATTTCCTTGCGAAGTTCCTGACTGAAGCCTATCTCGGAAGTGTAATAACCATAAAGGGTCATACGTTTTACGACGCCGAAAAAGCTTCCTTCCAGCTGACTGTCGTGAGAGCGGCGAACATACGGGTGCGGAAGCACATTTTCGCGCTCCACGGCGAAGCGCTGGTCCAAATCGCGCAAAAGTTCCTCTTGCTGGGCGGGCGCAGCGTCAATAAAGTCTTTGCCAAAAAGAGCGTTACTGTTCTTGTCCACATCGGTCAGCCCAGCAAGGAATTTCTGGCGCTCCTCTTCGGAGGCCCATTCGGTCAAAATCAAATCGATGAATTCGTTGACGCGGGCGCCTTTGGCGCCGGGCGTGTCGGTCTCCGGAATAATCAGATCGGTGATCAACGTTAACGTGGCGTTCTGATGGGGATTGAGAGTGCGCAGGGTGTATCCCGATTTCGGTTGAGCTGCCTGAAACATCGCCAGCAGATCGGAATCGAAAATGGGCAGGGCCGCGCCTGCTCCAAGCACTCTGAAAAGTTCGCGTCTATGCATAGGATCTCCCCGATTCTACAGATTACGCGGATTGATTTCGCTGCACACTTCCGAATTTAATGGCCATCTCGCGGGCCGCCCGTAAAGCGGCGACCGGTTCCCCTTCAGGAATGAACTCCATAGCCACGTAGCCGTTAAACCCAAGTTGTCCAAGCTTGCGGAAAATATTGGGATAATTAATTTCGCCAGTACCTGGATCGTGACGGCCCGGCACGTCGGCGACATGCACGACGCCGATCAGATCGAGATTCTTTTCAAGCTTGGCAAGCAGATTACCTTCGGCAATCTGATCATGAAAAAAATCGTACAGGAATTTAACGTGTGGATTCCCAGTGGAGCGAACAATCTCAAAACCTTCGGATACCGAGGTAAGAAAATATTTGGGATTTTCTTCAGGGTCGATGTTTTCAAGGAGGAGACCGATGTTTTTCTCCGCAGCGATATCGGCGGCGCGCTTTAAGCCTTCGACGCAACTTGCGTGCATGTCTTCGCGGCTTTTTCCGGGAACGTAGTCGCCGGATAACAAGATTAATTTACGGCATTCCAGTTCTTCCAACACTGGAAGCTTGGCGCGTATTTCCTGAAGCAACGCGTCACGCTGGGTTGCATCGCACAGGCTGTGGTCGATGCCGCTGGTGGCGTCAACAGTGATGCCCAAGGCGCCTTTTTTTGCGCGGATTCTGGCGAAGTCCTGCCTGGTCCAATCTTTATATTCTTCAACCAATTCCACTGCGGTGTAACCCGCTTCGGCAACTTTCTCCAGGCGTTGCTCGAATGGCAACTTTTCGTAGACGGTCCACAGCATAACGGAGAGGGAAAACGGAGGCGCACCCGTGGCTGGATCGCCGAAACTGGATGGCTGGGTAACTGTCGGCGGTTGAGCCGAGACCACAGACGGGAGCGAAGACGCGGTGGCTGCCGTGGCTACAGCCGCTCCCGCGCATGCGCCAAAAAATTGGCGGCGACGCACCTTACGCCCCCAGCAATTCGTTGCGTACGTTTTTCAAAACGTAGGCCGCTCTTTCCACACCCACTTCGCCGGTGAGGATGGGGTCCTCATTTTCGATGCTGAGAATGCCGTCATAGCCGATGTCCATGTAGGCCTTTACGATGGCCTTCCACAGGCTGGCGCTATGACCGTAGCCAACGGCGCGAAATGTCTCGGAAGCCTGATCCAGATCCTCTTTTTCGAACGCGAAATTCAGTACCCCGAATTTATTTACGTTGTCGGGATAAAAAACCGTGTCCTTCATGTGCGCATGGTAGATCGCACCTTGTTTGCCGAGGAAATGAATGACTTCGACGGGATCGCATCCTTGCCAAAAAAGATGGCTAAGATCGCAATTCGCGCCAATTTCCTCGCCAACTGCTTCGCGAAGCTTCAAGAGAGTTTTTGGATTGTAGACCACAAAATTCGGATGCATCTCAAACGCAAGTTTCCGAACGCCGTGCTGGCGCGCAAACTTCGCGGCTTCCTTCCAGTACGGAACAACTTTCTCTTTCCATTGCCAGTCCTGCATCTCCGCGTATTCGGGGGGCCAGCGGTAGGTGATCCAGTTCGGCTGAGTATCAGCAGGCGCGCCACCGGGGCAACCAGAAAAGCCTACGATTACTTTCACGTCCAGGCGTTCGGCGAGCAAAACTGTTTTGCGGAATGTATCGGCGTCGCGCACGGCATGTTTCGCGTCGGGATGAATCGGGTTGCCGTGACAACTCAGCGTGGCGACGTGGATTCCGCGATCTTCAAATTTTTTCTTCCAGGCTTTGGCTTTGCCGGGATCCGCGAGTAGTTCATCTACCGGACAGTGGTTGGAGCCGGGGTAGCCGCCAGTGCCGATTTCCATGGCTTCGAGGCCGAGCGCGCTGACCTTCTCCAGCATCGCGTCGAGCGAAAGCTTGTCATACACCGCGTCGAACACACCAATGGGAATCTTGCGCATCGATGCGGCGGAACGCGCGCCTGCTTCCGCGAGTTTCGCGGCGCCCGGCGCTCCCCCGTGAACGAATTCCGCAGAATTCGCCGCTGGAGGCATTGCCGCTCCGAGCAGGGTGCCGCCAGTAGCCGCGAGGAAACTTCTGCGATCCATGAAGGAATTCACGGGACCGGGATTGACATACCGACTTTTCATGGTCATCTCCAAAAGAATCAAGCCAGCGGCTTTGGGCGAGCAGCTTTGGATAAGCGCCGAATTATCCCTCTGCGAGGTAGACGAATGCAACGAAATCTCGCATACGGCGGAAATATTTTCTTCGCGTGAAAGCGCGAATTAAAAATTACAGCAGTTTGGAACGAATTGACGCTAACTATTCGATACGGGCTTCAACTTATTCAAAGCTGGAATGGAGACGGGAACGGTGAGAACACGCTCGGAAATGGGTTGCTTCGATTGCATGGCGTGGAAGAGCAGCTCGATGGCCTGGCCGGCGTTCGGCGGCACAAAAACCGTGGCGGCCAACAAACCATCGCGCACCCAGGCTTGACCGGTTTTTGGCAGGCCGTCACAACCGGTGTAAGGCAAATGGAGCCAGCGCTCTTTTTCTGACTCGTTGGTGAGTTCTTCGAAGGCTTTGCGCGCGCCGATCGCCATGGAATCATCCTGCGCGCCGATCAGATCGATGGGCGCTCGTTGCGACGTCACAAGCTTGAGCCAGGAGCGCACAGATCGCGTTGAACTTTCTTCCGTCCACTGCGCTTTTAAGATGGTGAGCTGGATGTTCGCGGGCTTGGTCTCGCGCATGCCGAGAGTGCGTTCCTTGGCCGCCGAATTCTCGGACGGGCCCTGTATATAAAGGACGGAACCGCCGTGCGGCAATAAGGCGGCAAATTGCCGGCCTTGAATACGCCCAATTTCGATGTGGTGGGAGGTCAGGCAAAATATCGGCGCGGCAGCTTTCTTGCGAAGTTCGGCGATGTAGGAGGCATCGCGATTCAATACTGCCCACGCGATGCCTGAGGCTGCCGCAGCTTGAGCGACCTGCGGCAGGGCGGTGCCGCCGACGGGCTCAAAAACAATGGCGTTTGGGCGGACATTTTCTGGTGATTGAATGGCCTTCAGAACTTGCGTGCTTTGGTTGATGGCGTCATTGTCGGCAAAAATAATTTGGACTTCAACGCCGAGCTTACGCGCAGCTTCGTCGGCAGAGTGTGACCTGTCTCTTATACACATC
>CAXMLS010000697.1:0-6403 GCA_964194235.1 uncultured bacterium
ATGTGTATAAGAGACAGGTTCAAAGGCTTAATAGATTCCTTGATCGCTTCCTGCGAAACCACGGGCCGCTGGGCATCAGATACGCCTCGCTGTGTGCCAAGGACAACTGAAACACAACCCACCGTGGGGTGCGGATCACGCGTTCGGTGCGACAACCGAGAGGGTAAGGCGCAGCCAATTAAGAAGAAATAATGGAGATATTAGGATTTTATAAGATTCGTAACTAACCTCCGGCTGCCCAAGGAGGAGTCATCGGCGTATGGAAGAAGGTTCGGATAAGGATGGAGTTAGGCGCGAATTCGCGAAAACAAAAATAAAACGCGCTATAATCCCGAACGATTCGGAAGCTGGGCTGTTATTTTCCGAAGTGCGAGGGGGGAACCACACATGACAAGCTTTTTTGTGAACGGCAAGCCAGTGGAGGTGGATGTCGATCCCTCCACACCTCTGCTTTGGGTTCTCCGGGATTCGCTCGCGATGACCGGCACAAAATTCGGGTGTGGGATGGCTCTTTGCGGTGCGTGTACGGTGCACCTGGACGGCAAGGCCACTCGTTCCTGCGTTGCGCCGCTGTCGCGCATCGAAGGCAAGCATGTAACCACAATCGAGGGGCTGTCCGACAATCTCACGCACCCATTACAAAAAGCGTGGATTGAGATCGATGTTCCGCAGTGCGGATACTGCCAGTCGGGACAGCTAATGAGCGCCGCCGTTTTGCTCGCGGAAAATTCAGCCCCAACAGATAGGGACATCGACGAAGCCATGGGCGGAAATATCTGCCGCTGCGGCACGTACCCAAGAATTCGCAAAGCCATTCATCGAGCGGCGGAGCTGGCCCGTGAAGGGAGAGCGAAATGAGCGCGCCCGCGATGGTAGGACGACGAGATTTTATTCGTGTTGGCGCGGCGATTGGCGGCGGGCTGCTGGTGAGTTTACATTTGCCCAGCGTTGGCGCAACCGGCACAGCACTGGCCGCCGAAGAAAAAGATTTTGCAATTAATGCCTTCGTGCGCATCGGCGCGGACGAAAGCGTGACCGTGATTGCGGCGCACTCGGAAATGGGTCAGGGCGTCTACACTTCCCTACCGATGTTGTTGAACGAGGAGTTGCAGGCGGACTGGTCCAAGATCCGCGTAGAAGCCGCTCCGGTCGATAAAATTTACAATCACCCGGTATTCGGCATACAGATGACCGGGGGAAGCACCACGTCACCGGCGGAATGGGAGCGCTATCGCAAGATGGGCGCGGTGGCGCGCAGCATGCTCGTCGAAGCTGCCACGCAAGAGTGGAAAGTCGAGCCCGCAAGCTGCCGTGTAGAAAAGGGAGTGGTGATTCACGACGCCAGTGGCCGCCGGGCGACCTACGGCTCATTGGCGAATGCTGCGGCACGGCTGACCCCTCCGACGGAAATTCCGCTGAAGGATGCGAAAACATTTACGGTCATTGGCACGCCGACGCGACGACTAGACACTCCGTCGAAAACCAACGTCACGGCACAATTTGGTTTAGACGTCATTGTGCCCGGAATGCTTACGGCAGTAGTCGCGCGGCCACCGGTGTTCGGCGGCCACGCGTTAAAGTTCGACGCGACGGACACGTTGAAGGTTTCGGGCGTTAAAGCCGTCGAGCAGGTGCCATCGGGGGTCGCGATTATCGCGGATCGCTTTTGGCCCGCGAAGGTGGGGCGCGATAAATTGAAGGTCGAATGGGACCTGGGACCGAATGAAGTTCTCTCCACCGAACAGATGCTACGCGATTTTTCGGAGCTGGGAAAAAAGCCGGGCACGATCGCCAAAAAAACCGGTGATCCTGAAGCGGCTTTAAAAAGCGCAGCTAGAACGCTTACCGCAGAGTACGACGTACCGTACCTGGCGCACGCGATGATGGAGCCGCTGAACTGCGTGGTCGATTTGAGGGCGGACAGTTGCGAAATCTGGACGGGCACGCAGTTTGAAACCGTGGATCAAGCGAACGCCGCGAAAGCAGCGGGGCTGCCTCCGGAAAAAGTCAAGATTCACACAACCCTGCTCGGAGGAGGATTTGGCAGGCGCGCGAATCCGGCTTCGGACTTCGTGGTGGAAGCGGTTCACGTGGCTAAGGCCGCCAAAGCTCCGGTTAAAACGGTATGGACCCGCGAAGACGATTTAAAGGGCGGATGGTACCGGCCGATGTGGCATGACCAGTTCGTCGCCGGTCTGGATGCCAGCGGCAATCCGATCCTGTGGACGCACACCATTGTCGGCCAATCGATCACGCAGGGAACACCGTTCGAGCCGTACACCATTAAAGCCGGCGTCGACAGCACGTCCGTAGAAGGCGCGGCGGACTTAATTTACGGAATCCCCAATCTACAAGTGGACCTGCATAGCCCGAAGATTGGCGTGCCGGTGCAATGGTGGCGCTCTGTGGGACATTCCCACACAGGATTTTCGGTGGAAGCGTTCCTGGATGAAGTCGCGCACGCAGGCGGCAAAGACCCGTATGAATTAAGACGAACGCTTCTGGCCAAACAGCCGCGCATGCTGGCCGTACTTGAAATGGCGGCGCAGAAAGCGAATTGGGGGACGAAACTTCCTGCCGGGGTTGGCCGCGGTATTGCCGCGCATTTCTCTTTCGACAGTTACGTTGCGCAAGTCGTGGAAGCGTCGGTGGAGAAAAACGGCACGGTCCACGTACATCGCGTTGTTTGCGCCGTGGACTGCGGACGGGTGATCAACCCCGACACCGTGAAAGCCCAGATGGAAGGCGGCATTATCTTCGGGCTGACGGCCGCGCTTAAAACAGAGATCACGCTAAAAGAAGGACGAGTCGTACAGGGAAATTTTCACGACTACCAGATGTTGCGAATTTTCGAGTCGCCGCAAATCGAAGTGCACATTGTTCCGAGCACGGAGAATCCGACAGGTGTTGGCGAGCCGGGGGTGCCTCCAGCCGCGCCCGCGCTGGCGAACGCGATTTTCGCGGCGACTGGCAAGCGCATTCGCCGGTTGCCAATTCGTGCGAGTGACCTCGCGTAATTTTGGGAGCAAACATGGCTAATTCGATGATGAAGGAGACACGGAAACGCTGGAACGATCCGCGGACTGTACCGATTGTGGTGGCTGTGTTGGCCATCGGCGCAATCGCAGGATTAGTCGTCAACTCCGGTGCCGCAGCGCGCGCGGCTAAACCCGATGCCAGCGCTTCTCGCGCGGCATTCCAGCAGGTATATCGCGTCTTGACCTCGCCGCGGTGCCAGAATTGCCACCCGTCCGGCGATGTGCCACTGCAAGGCGACGACAGCCATGTGCACTTGCAATACGTAAAACGCGGTAAAGATGGCCATGGCGTATACGGAATGCGCTGCGACACATGTCATCAGGAGACCAACCTTCCCGGGGCGCACATGCCGCCCGGGAATCCGAAGTGGGCACTTCCGCCTTCCGAACAAAAAATGGTGTTCGTAGGCCGTTCCGCCGGCGAATTGTGCAAACAGATCAAGGACCCCAAACAAAATGGTGGACGCTCGCTGGACCAGATTTTCCATCACATAGCGGATGACGACCTGGTTGGATGGGGCTGGAATCCGGGCGACGGACGCACGCTGCCTCCGCTGTCGCGGCTGGACACTGTCGCACGATTGAAAACATGGATGGATGGCGGCGCCGCCTGCCCGAAATAAAACACCGTGGTCGTGCAGATATCTCTTGCACGCTTGAATAGCGATTGCGATTTGCAGACACCTCGTTCGACTACTCATATGGAAACTATCTTTACGGAGGAATTTGATGAGACGTACCGTGATTGCACTGCTGGCGCTATTTTTTAGCGCACAAGCAGGCCGCGCACAGCGCAAGCTCTCGACAAGATGGGAGGAGCTCAGCGCTGCGGAATTTCGCCAGGCCATCGGGCAGGCCAAAGGCACCTGCATGCTGCCTTTCGGCATATTGGAAAAACACGGCCCGCATCTACCTTTAGGTACGGACCTGCTCAACGTGCGCTACGCCTCGCTGCATGCTGCGGACATGGAGTACGCCGTGGTGTTTCCAGAATACTATTTTGGTCAAATTTTTGAAGCCAAGCACGAACCCGGAACCATAGCCTATAGCCGCGACCTGCAATTGAAACTTCTGCAGGAAACCACCGACGAGATGGCGCGCAACGGTTGCAAAAAAATCGTGATCGTGAACGGGCATGGCGGAAATGAAAGTCTGCTGCCTTACTTTGCGCAATCGCAACTCGACAAGGAGCACGACTACGTGGTGTATGTGCAGTGGGGACATGACAGCCCCAAGGGCGGGCCACCCAAAAAAGACGCGTTGGATATGCACGCGGGGCAAACGGAAACGTCAGGGATGATGGTTTCGCGCCCCGATTTGGTGCACCTGGATCGAGCGGCGAGTGAATCCGGCGGTGATCAGAAACGCATCAATTTGCCGCAAGACGTTTACACCGGCATCTGGTGGTATGCGCGTTTCCCGAATCATTATTCCGGCGAAGGCGCGCTGGCGACCAAGGAGCTGGGAGAATTTGAAATGAAGGCGTGGATTGCGGCCATCGCGGATGCCGTGCGCGCAGCCAAAGCCGACGAGCGAAGCCTGAAACTGCAGAATGAGTTCTACGAAAAGAGCCGGCACCCGCTGGACACTCAGCCGTAACAGGGCTCAATTACACCTGCCTAAACATCCAGTATGGAATGGGCGAGCGGAAGTAAAAATAGTTCAGAAAACAACCGCGTTTATTTGCGGCGTAGCTGTTCAATCCAGCGGAACAGCACCTGGTCGTAGGGCGCTTCCACATCCAGAAATTCTATGCCCATACCGATGCGCGGCTTCACGATGCGCACAACGGCGAGAGCCTGCACAACCTGATCTTTGCGCGTGAGGGTCAGGCGCGCGCGCGCTCCCAATTTGAACGGATTGCTCGCGCACATAAAAAGACCGCCCAACGAGATATCGGAGGTGACACCACTGGTTGTAGCGCCGGTTTGGAGATCGAGCAGCTCGGCATCGGCGGCGAATGGATAGCGGATAGAGTAGCGCCGGTCGCGAACCGTTGCAGATCGCCACGGGCTTACTGACGTTCGTTCGTCCATAAAGATGACATTGCTCACATTCATTTTGGTCCGGGTGACGCCCAAATCGCGCGCCGGCTGGACACTTCCCCGTATGATTATCTTGCCAGAAAGTCTTCGCCGCAGATGGCTTTACATTCCAGCAATCGGCTAAAAAGATAATAGTGTGATTTTCATCCGGCGCTGCGTGCGCACGCTTTTTCGGTTATTAGCCGCAACGACAAACCCTCCAACGGGCTGCAAGTACTGCCAATATTGAGTGTTATTCTTCAAATGTAGATTGCTTTTCACGCAAATTCCCAAGCGAATTGAGGACATGCGATTGGACGGAATTCGGCAAAGTGACCGTGTGAGTTTCCGCATGCCCGTTGAGGCATCCTGGTTCGCGAACGGGGGCATCGCGTTAAAGCGCACCGCATACACCGTGCTGGTCAGCCGCGGTGGCGGAGTGCTGCGCCTGGCCGACAAACTTTCTTCGGGACAAGAACTGACACTGCGCCGGCAACAGGACGGAGACGTTTGGAAGTCCGCCCGGGCGCGCGTACTAGCGGAGATCGATCACGAGCCGGAGGGTTTTCTCTACGCATTCCACCTGCTGGAGTCGCGCACGGACTTCTGGAATATTGAATTCCCCACTCCAGGCAAAGCCGACGACGCGTTGGCGAGAATGCTGATGGAATGCGGTTTTTGCCAGCGCCGCGAAGTTGTGTATCTGAATCCGCTGGAGCTGAAATCGTTTGAGATGCGCCGATGCGTTGCTCGAATTTGTAGCGCCTGCGCAGCACCCGCCGTGTGGATTGAAGCTCAGCCGGAATCACAGGTACCTGGCATGGAAGATTCCAGCGACAATACCAACGGACATCTGAGCCCGCGCCGTAAACGCACACGCGTAAAAGCGCGTGTCCTGGCTTGTATCCGGCGGCGTGGATTCGAAGAAGAAGTAGCAGTTTGTGAAGACCTGTCGAAGGGCGGTCTGAGTTTTCGCAGCCGCAATAAGTATCACGAAGGTTCGCGCGCTGAGGTGGCGGTCCCTTTTACTCCCGGCAGCAGCGCCATTTTCGTTCCGATTCGAATTGTGTTTTCTGTGGCGTTGCCAAATGCGGGGCTATTCAAACACGGCGCGGCATACATAAAGCCACCATCCGGCGACTAAACGCCGGTCATTTCTGTAAAAATATCTCGGCGTCCAGCGCGTTCTGTTCTATCCGCTCTACAACTTAATCCAACACTGCCGCGACTTCTCGGTCTTTCCGGCGGCGATGCAGATAGTGCATGGCAATATTGAGATAAATTTCTCCGCACGGCGTTTCCAGTCCCAGCACGATTGCCTCTGTGTCCTCAGTCCCGGAA
>CAXMLS010000698.1:0-4496 GCA_964194235.1 uncultured bacterium
AGCGGGACTGGCTTCGGTTGCGGAGCGCGCGCCCGCGGCGATGTCGCACGCATAAAAATGGACTTGAAAAATTGGCGTGCTGCGATTCGTTAAGGGTTCCACTGATCATTTGCAATATCACGGCGAACTACGAGCGTCGAGTGAATACACTGCGCAGTTGGCGGAATGTGAAGAGCGGCAACAGCAATTAGTCCGCAAAAATATTCTTCAACACCTGCTTTTCACGCCGCAGTTCCCATTAAGAACGATACGCCTGGCGCCGCTAACATGCTGTAGCGCCGGCGTAAGTGCTAGAAGATAACCTTAATCGCGAACTGAATTTGCCGCTCTGGAATGGTAGTCCTCTGCAACACACCAGCAATGCCGCCGGCCGCCGGTGCCACCGAACTTCCCGTGGCGTCGAAAATGTCGGTATTGCCATCGCCCGGTCCCGGGGGCGCAAAGTTGGCGTGATTGAGAATATTGAACATTTCCAACCGGAATTGGACGTTGAAAGTCTCTGAAATTTTCTTAATGTGATTATTCTTGAATACCGAGAAATCCAGATTGGTGATGCCGGGGCCAATTAAAATATTGCGTCCGGCGTTCCCACGAAGATTGAAACATTGCGGTGCCGTGACCTGAACTGGAGGCAGCGTCGGATCACTGGGTTGAAGTGGCGCTGGGAACTGATTGCAGTTCGCACTGAAGAATGCCGGGTCAGGTGCAGTAGGAATCACAAAGCATTGCGTCTTGATGTAGTTGTTGGGGTTTCCGGGATTCGTGAGCGTTTGGCACCCTGATCCGCCCAGACGATTGGGGAAGGCAAAATCGTCGCTGCTAAGAGTATTAGCCGGATCACCACCGGTGCCCCAAGTGGGCGTGAAGGGCACACCATCGCTGGCCGTAAAGATCATGCCGAGTTCCCAGCCGTCAGTCAGCCATCGCGCGGGCCCGGTGAACGACTTAGCGGTGGGGACCTCCCACGTGCCGTTTAAAACGACAGTGCGTCCGACGTTGTAATCGGAAAGACCACGCGACAGTTTCAGATCAAAGTAATGGAGACTCGAGATCGAATTACCAAAAGCGTCGCCAGCCAACGTAGCCGAACTGGTGTCGATACTCTTGCCCCACGTGAACGTGCCCTGCACTTGGAAACCGTGGCTCATACGTTTGGCCAACTGCGTTTCCAGGGCATTGAAATACGAGCGGCCCTCATAAAACATTCCACGAACTGAGCCAAAATTTGGATTGACGGGATTCAGGGGTAGTCCAGCGTTGGGACCGGACGTGAGATTTCCATTAATGTCGACTTGCGGCCAGAGATAGCCGGCAGAAGTCTTTGTAGGTATCGCCAGATCGGCTTCGTCGACGCGGAAAGGCTGATGCACGCCGCGCGATCCTACGTAAGCCACCATAGCCGCCACGCTGGGGGTCAACTGGTACTGAACGTTTAGGTTCCATTGCGTCACATAATTGCGTTTAGGATTTGGTTCGATGTAGGTGGCACGCAATTTGTTCGCGGTGATATCCGCGGCGGGCACGGCAAAGAACTTCAGGGGCTGAACGGGCGCGGAGCCGGAACTGACGGAGGTGTATTGAAAGAACGGGGTGGCCTGAGTAGTGAGAAGAATAAACTCATACGGGAGAGGAAGTACGTCGAATAAACCGGCGCCGCCCCTTACCGCCATTCTTCCGTTATGAAAAGGGTCCCATGCAAACCCGATCCGTGGTTCAAAATTCTTGGTGGTGGGATTGCTGAAATAAGGATCGCCGAGATGAGGCACGGCGTCGGAGATGTTCCGCAAATTTGAGAGTTTGCCACTGGTTTCCGTGGGTATCGTGGTCATTTCGTAGCGCAGGCCCAAATTGAGGGTTAAGTTTGGCTTCACGCGCCAATCATCCTGAACATATCCGCCGACTAATGTCTGGCGTAGATTACGAGGAGTGAGGGAGCTGGCGATTCCGCCCTGAAACTTTGATGGGGTGTTTGTCAAGAACTCCTGCAAACCGTTGAAGAACCAAACTCCGTTTGGATCGGTGAGCGCGGTCACTTGTAATTTCATGCGTTCGAGGGCCAAACCGAGCTTGATGGAATGAGTGCCCTTGGTCCAAAAAGCGTCGTCATATCCCTGGTACGAATTCCAGCCATACAAATAGGTGGGAAGCCCGCCAACTCCTCCGGTCATGGATGTAATTGTCCCGACGTTTACCACAGCCGCATTGCGGCCGGGAAATGCGCCTAAAGCGTTATCGGCAGCTGCTGCGTTGATAGCGCTGACGCTGGAATCGTTGTTAACAATTTCGTGGTTGAAGCCAAAGCGGAGTGCGTTCACGAAGGAAGGTGTGAAGCTGTGGGTTTCCTCGACAGCTACGATTTGCCTGGAAGATAAAGTATTGAGCAGAACGTTCCCGAAAGGATCAGGGGAGGTGTAGGGAGTTTTGTCGTACAGATACGTCCCAAAAATACTGTCCTTGTCGGAGAATTTGTGATCGATGCGCGTGGTGACAAAGTTTTCGTTTACGACTTGCTTGGCGGAAAAAGTGAACAGCGCGGTGTCGCCTAAGCCTTGGATTGCTCCATTAGGATTGGGATAAAGGGCCAGATACTTTTGGACGTTCGGATCCACGACTACCGTTATGGGATTTCCGTTCTTATCGTGGATCATTCCGGCCCGGGCATCCAACGAGGGGACGGTATCATGGTTAGCGATACCCTTCGATTGCCGAATGCCTTCGTAATCGGCGAAAAAGAAAGTGCGGCTCTTGATGATGGGTCCCCCGATGGCGCCACCAAACTGATTGCGCTTGAAAGGCGATTTCGGAATGCCACCGGCATTTTCAAAGAAATTCGCCGCATCCAGCGCGCTATTCCGGAGAAACTCGTACGCGCTGCCATGAAATACGTTGGTCCCAGACCGGGTAATGGCGTTGACCACACCTCCAGAGGTCTTGCCGTATTCCGCCGAGTAGTTGCTCGTCAGAACTGAGAATTCCTGAATGGCATCAACACCGAGATTGCCTCCCAGCACGCTGCCCGGAGCTCCGTTGGCGTAATCGTTCAAACTGATGCCATCCAGACGGTAATTGTTCTGTTGAGGACGGGCGCCAGAAATCGTCAATTGCTGTCCGAAACCACGATTTCCCCGGTCCGCTCCAGTCGCAAATGTGGGTTGGGTTTGGATAGTATCGACGCCCGGCTGCAGGGCCGCGAGGTCGGTCCAACTGCGACCGTTCAAGGGCAATTCACGAACGGTGGTGGCGTTGACGGTGGCGCTTATGTCGGAACTTGAGAGCTCCACCGCCGGAGCTTCCGTGGTCACTTCTACTCGGTGCGCGACAGTTCCGATTTGCATCGTCAAGTCAAATGTTCGCTGAGCGCCGACGGTCATGGTGAATCCGGTTTTTCTTTCGGTGTTAAAACCATCCGCGCTGAAGGTGACTTCGTATTCTCCCGCCAGAAGATTCGGGGCCGTGTAGAAGCCGTCCCCATTCGTGCTGATCTCGCGGTCGATGCCGGTCGCAACGTTTTTTATAAGGACGCGCGCGTGCGGAATACCAGCACCGGAGGGGTCTGAAACGGTCCCAGAGAGTGTGCCGCCGGAAACTTGTGCGCGCGATGAGAGTACGACGGACGACAGCAGCACGATGACAATAATGGATAGGCACACAAGAGTGCCTAAGCGAACTCGAGGAAACATGGATTACCCCCTGATTGCGCCGAGGCTATTGCAATGCCTGGATTTATGCCTTAATGGGGAATTAATAATTATTTAGATTTATTAGAGCGGATTTTTTCATCAAGCGGAAATGGATGCCGTCGCAGCGCGAGATGGCAAAGCGACAGGTAACGTTAGCGTGAAGCTGGAGCCGATGTCCGGAGTACTCTCGCAGACAATGGATCCTCCGTGTACGTCAACAATCGCCCGGGCTATCGCTAACCCCAGGCCGCCGCTCTGATGTGCACCACCGTTGCTGTTGGGGGCGGCGCGATAAAACCGGTCGAATATGAAGGGCAAATGCTTCGCGGAAATACCTATACCCTGATCCTCGAAGAGAACTCTGATCGTGCGGTCCTCTTTGGTCAATCGAACTTTTATCCATTTATTGCTGCCGGAATATTTAATCGCATTATCAAGAAATATTAGAAAAAGCTGGCGCAAAAATGCCTCGTCGCCAAAATACGAAACATCCGACTGCAGTTCCCGAAGGAGTACGATGTTTTTAGCGCTTGCGCGCGCTTTGACCAACGCACACGCTTCATCCAATACCTCGTCCAAATAGAGGGGTTCACTGGCTAGACGCAACTGTCCAGCATCGGCCACGGAGAGCGTAAACAAGCCTTCGACAATGTGGGTCAGCTTCTTGAATTCATCATCAAATTCGGAAAGCGTCTTGCGATATTCTTCGGCGCTGCGCTGCTTGGATAGCAGCAACTGCGTCTCGCCGTGCAACACAGAGAGTGGAGTTCGCAATTCGTGCGAGGCATCGGTTACGAATTGCCGCAGAAGTTTCAC
>CAXMLS010000699.1:0-3450 GCA_964194235.1 uncultured bacterium
GATGTGTATAAGAGACAGGCATTACACATAGCGATGCGGAGACTTGCCCCGAATGCTAAAGAGAAGAATTCTAATGAACTCGATTTAAAGGACCACTTAGGAGAAAAATATGGCAACAAAAAAGAAAATCGAAATCTTCACCGCAGGTTGTTCAACGTGCAAGGAAACAATCGAGCTCGTCAAGCGGATAGCCGGTTCTTCGCATGAGGTACTGATCCATGACATGCACCAGTCCGAAGTAGCTTCCAAAGCGAAGCATTTCGGCGTGCGAAGTGTGCCAGCCGTCGTGATTGACGGTAAACTCGCCGGGTGTTGCGCGGGCCGCGGCCCGGACGAGCATGTCCTGCGTGCTGCTCTCGCCTAAAACATCGGTTGAGTTCTGTCCGTCTCTTCGACGGACTCACGACCGCCACGAGCAGTACAATAATGGAACGTACTCTCGTGACAGCAGCCTCATCATCTGCAGTGCCAGATCTCTCTCGACGGGTTCTCCAACTCCAAATTCTTACGCTCGTTTGGATGACTGTGGAGGCTGCCGTCTCTCACTATGAAAGCCCCAGCAGAAAGAAACACCAGACAAAAGTCATCATCGAAGACGGGGTTATAAAATCCTTCGTGTTCAAGTAACGAAGAGCCCCACGTGTCGCGTCGACGCGTCAGGAATTCTTCTTTGATTGCGACAGATGCCGTGCGACATTATCGGCTTTCCAGAGAAGTGCTGGATGCTGCCGGATGCGTCCGACGATGGCGGCTTCGTCCGGGAAGAGCAATTCCGGCCGGTAGTGTCCTGCGGTCATGGCTTCGAGGTACTCGGCTTCGCGCTTGTGGTCGAGGACCGTAGCGAGAAGCGGTGAGACGGCTTTCAGCATTTCGGGAGCGGTCGGCCGGTCGTCGGCTCTGAGTAGCGGATGTAGAAGGCGTTCGACCTCTTTCGGATCGATGGCATCGAAGCGGTCCATCGCATATGTGCGGAAGTCGCGGTCCATGGTGCTTGCGAAGAGCACCGCGAGTTTGCGGAGGATCTCGGGATTATGGTTCAGGTTTGTCTTGGTGAAGCGGAATAGATCGTAGAGATCGCGCGGATGGCGGCGATCGACCATGGCCTTGATCTTCCCGCCGAACAACTCCTCGGTTTCCAGTATAAGAAATTGGCAGGGCGGCGCGCCCGCCAGAGCCGCAGCGGCGAGGACTTTTGGAGCGAGCGCGCAAGCGCGCATGAGGAAGTTGATCTCGATCTGGATGCGGTCGGGTTTTCCCGTGTGGTTCTGGTAGTTGAGATACCACTCGCGCAAGGCGTGTTCATCGACGCCTCTTTGCAGCTTGTACCCGAGTCCAGTGGCGACCTGTTCGACGGCTCTCGTGATTTCCGGCCGTTCCCGGAGTGTGGCCTCGCGGTCGATGTGCGCGATGCAGTTTAAGTCGATGTCGACCGAGAGCCGCGCCAGGTCGAGATAGAAAAGATTGAGCGCCGTTCCGCCCTTCAGAACGAGCTTTCTGCTGAGGAAGGGATGCTTGTGGAGTTCGGTGAGTAGTTCGCGCAGGCGCAGGACTTTCTCGAGATTGTCGGCGGGAAATCCGGTCTCGCGCGCGAGCTTCGTAATTTGCGCGGCGTCGAATTTCATGTGTGCACCGAGTCTTCGTTAGAAGGCAAGAAGGTTTCGGGCACCATGAGTTTCCAGGTGGGAACCCAGTGGTTCCCGGGTCGCTTTTCGGCGAGATAGACGACGCCGCGGGGAACTTTGCGCAGGAACTGATCGCGTATTTTGCCGCGAAAGAAAAGTTTGTCGGCGTGGCGGTCGAGCAAAAAGCCAAGGCGGGCATAGAGCCACGGCCGGCGAAGAAGTTTGAGATAGGCGAGAGCCGCGTCGAAGTCAAACGATGGAAACATGGCCAGGGACTTGTCGAGCTCTTCGACGCCCCCGCTGTAGTCGAGGAAGAGCAGGCAGTCGACCAAAGATCGCTCGCGGCCGGTGGCGAGAATATTGTCGGCGCCGAGTTCGGTTTGGAAGAGGCGATGCGATGTGGTAGCTAGAGCACGGGAAGGAGCGACGCGGTGGTAAGTGACGTGGTCGAAGACGACGTCTTTGCGTGCGCCAGCGGAGAAATAGTAGACGGTTTGGAAGACTTGGTTGGCGACGCCGTGCAGTTCGAGCGCGGAGTGGAGGGCGACGACGGCGTCGTCGCGGAGGGCGCGCGGGACGCGGTAGCGGTTGGGCGTGGCGGCGGCGAGGGCGCCGGCGTAGACGCCGTTCGCAACAAACCGCACACGGCCTTGGGTCTTGAGGCGATGAAGCAGGTTGAGGATGGAGCGGCTATGCATGTCTTTCCCGTACCGATCGCGGGCTTCCCGGACCGTGAACAGGGGAGTGGATTGGGCGTATAGGGTGAACGGAACTTGAGACTCCATGAAATTCTCACCTGAACAGATAATAACACACTGTTAGTGTGTAAATCTAGATCTATGTGAGAATTAAGTTGGAGTTCATTCTCAACAAGAAAGATCAATACACACTAAAAATGTGTAAATATAGCTTTATATGAGAACAAACACGAGCAAGAAATGATGAGGCCTCTCAAGGCCACAGCACCACCTTACACAAGACAGAAAGTATTTTATACTTGACATAAAGAGTTTCTTGACGTACTTTAAAAGGTGCTCCGGGGGAGGTGACCGTGCCCCATCAGCCCTTTCAAGATCAATTGGCCAGCCGCCGTCGAACCACGCTCTTACTCTTTTATCTTGCTGCTCTTCTCTCCGTCATTGCCATCAGCCTTGTCGGTAGAATTCTGTCTTTCCGCACGCCCCTACTCGTTCTGGCTGTCGCGGGAGCTGCGGCGGCGATCCTGCTCCTGTGGCGCTTTCTTCGGTCGAATGATGAGCACGAACAGCAGATTAACTACCGTGCCCTGACGTTTGCTTTTACAGGAACGCTGGTTTTTTCCGCAGCTATCGGCTTCCTCCAGACCTTCGGCTTTCATGCTGTTTCCTGGCTTGGCATTCCCGCGCTCATGATCATTCTGTGGAGCATTGGACTGATTCTTTACTCTTGGCGGTATCGATGAAGACCCGGCTGCGTGTATTGCGTGCGGAAAAGGAATGGTCGCAAGCCGAGCTTGCAGCCCATGTAGGAGTCGCTCGCGGTACCATCAACGCCATTGAGACCGGCAAGTACGACCCGAGTCTTCCGCTCGCCTTCAAGATCGCTCGCGCTTTTGGAAAGAACGTAGAAGAGGTGTTTCTGTATCCCGAGGAGCAGGACCAGGCAGCATCCCCCGCAGTCTGAGCCTCGCCTCGAGTAAGAGCAAGATGACGTATTGCAGTTCACAGTCCCGGACGTTTTTCTACGCAAGTCACTCAAAGTCTATCTCTAACCCTTCGCCAAGCTGAACCGAAAGGAGTCTCTCAATGGACCGTCCTTATAGCATTTCCGACTTCGCATTCCCAACTCG
>CAXMLS010000700.1:0-2342 GCA_964194235.1 uncultured bacterium
GATTATATGGTGCCGGCAGCTTTCGTATTCTTGGAAAAGTTGCCTTTAACTGCCAGCGGCAAAGTGGATCGCAAAGCGCTGCCGATTCCCGAACGACAACGTCCTGAACTGGCCCGCCAATATATTGCCCCGCGAACGGCGGCGGAAAAAACGTTAACCGCGATCTGGTCAAAGGCCTTGCGCGTGGAGCAGGTGGGGATCAACGATAATTTTTTTGAATTGGGCGGTGATTCGATTCTGAGCATTCAGATCATTTCATCGGCGCGACGCGAAGGGCTGAAGCTCACGCCTAAATTATTGTTCGCGAACCAGACGATCGCGGCATTGGCGGCCGTGGCAGGCGTGGCGGACGAGGAAAAGGCTTCAGACGAAATAATTACTGGCGACGTTCCACTAACGCCGATCGAACATTGGTTCTTCGAACAAAACCTGGTGGATTTGCAGCATTACAATCAGGCGTTTCTTTTTGAGGTGACCGAAACGCTGGACCGTGCGCTGCTCGAAGCGGCGCTTGGCGAATTGAGCCGTCATCACGATGCGCTGCGACTGCGTTATGTTCACGAAGAAAACAATTGGAGGCAATACTACTCCACGGCTGCGGAGCCCGCACCGCTGGCGTGGATTGATATTCCCAAACTCCCGGGAGCCGAGCAACGCGCGGCAATAGAATCAATTTGCGCCACGCAACAAGCCAGTCTCAATCTGCAAAACGGACCGCTCTGGCGAATCGTTTATTTCAACCTGGGTGCAGACCAGCCGGGCCGGCTGCTTTTTGTGGTGCATCACCTGGCGGTAGACGGAATTTCCTGGCGTCCGCTGCTCGAAGATCTGGAAACCGCGTACCACCAACTTAAAGCAAAAGAAAAAGTGTCATTGCCGGCCAAAACGGCGCCGTACAAACTCTGGGCGGATCGACTGCAACAATTCGCGAAGTCGGAATCGGTGAAAAAAGAATTGCCCTTCTGGATATCCGCCACCGATCCCGTCGCAGTGGCGGCGGCGTTGAAACCGTTGGCGATGGACGCACCTGCGTCCGCTTCAAACACCGAAGGCGCGGCAAGAAAAGTGAAGGTCACGCTGGACGCTGACGCGACGCAGGCATTGCTGCAAACCGTTCCCGCGGTCTACAACACGCAAATCAACGATGTGCTGCTGACTGCCTTGGCACGCTCTTGGAGCAAATGGACCGGGACCCGTTTGCTATACGTAAACCTGGAAGGCCACGGCCGGGAAAATTTGTTCGAAGACGTGGACATTTCCAGAACAGTTGGTTGGTTCACTTCGATTTTCCCGGTTCGGCTGGAGTTGAACGATTCCGGCGATCCCTGGCGCCCCGGCGAAGCTCTTAAATCCGTGAAAGAACAGATGCGGCGCATTCCCCAACGCGGCGTCGGTAACGGGATCCTTCGTTATTTGAGCGAAGACGGCGAGCTCTCTTCGCGGCCCGAACCCGCCATGGTCTTCAATTACTTCGGGCAATTCGATCAGGCCGTCGCGGCTTCAAAACTGTTTCGTTTTGCCGCCGAGTCAAGCGGCCCTTGGCACAGTCCCCGACAGAAACGCTGCCACGTTCTTGAAATGAATGGCTTGATCATGGACAGCAAGCTCGAATTTGAGTGTGGTTACCATCCGACCCTCTACGACGAAAAAACGATGCAGCATTTCGCCGCTGAATTTCTGCAAGCACTGAAAGAAGTAATCGCTCATTGCCAGTCGCCGCAAGCCGGCGGCCGCACTCCTTCGGACTTCCCGCTGGCGCACCTTGATCAGGCTTCGCTCGATCACCTGCTCACTGAGCAACGCGACGTGGAAGACATGTACCCGCTTTCGCCGATTCAAACGCTATTCTTTTCCGCCAATCATGGCACCGCGCAATCAGGCTTCGATCAATGGCATTGCACGTTGAATGGACAATTGCAGGTGGCGGAGTTTGAACGCGCCTGGACTGAAACCATTCGCAGGCACACTATTCTTCGCTCCACGGTGCTTAGCGCTGGATTGCCCGAGCCGTTGCAAGTGGTTCATCGCGAAATACGGCTGCCCTGGACTACTGAGGATAGGCGCAACATTCCGAGGGAACAACAGCGTGCGCACTGGGACAGTTTGCTGAAACAGGACCGCACGGAACCACTGGATTTAGCGCAAGCGCCCGCAATGCGCTTCAGGCTCGTTCGTCTCGCAGACGACAAGTGGAAATTTTTATGGACTGTTCCGGCGCTGCTTCTCGACGGTTGGTCGTGGCCTTTGGTTTTCCGCGACGCCAGCCAGCTTTACGAAGCCTACGCGAGAAATGTTTCGCCGCAACTGGAATCCGCCCGCCCCTATCGCGAGTATCTGCAATG
>CAXMLS010000701.1:0-2273 GCA_964194235.1 uncultured bacterium
ATGTGTATAAGAGACAGCTATTAAGCCTTTGAACTCCCCAACCGGTTACCTTTCTACCCATCAGCTTTTCGAGAGAATCAGTCAGTCCGTGATGATGACAAATAAGCCACATTAAATCAATCATATACGCGCTAGAGGCAACGGCGTCTAGAATGCTGTTAGTTAATCCGAACATACTAAGCGCTCTCGATCTGGAAGAGCCGTTCAACGAAAACTGCGAGGAAGTAACGTGGCAAGCATGACTGACAATACAAAAGATTCGAGCAAGAGAAACCAGGCTTCACGAGGGTTCTCGTTGATTGAGCTCGTCGTCGTCCTCGGCGTGATCCTGGTCGTGACCGCTGTGGGTGTTCCATCTTTTCTGCAAGCCTACCGTTCCTACCAGTTGAATGACGCAGCCACAAGAGTCGCGGGCGTGCTGAAGTTCGCGCGCTACGAAGCTATCCGGCAAAACAAACCGATAAGCACGCTGGTGCGTGCGGGATCGACTTCGGCGACTGAGAACTTGTGGGTGGACGCCAACGGGGACAGCACGGAGCAAGCTACTGAAAATCAGATCGTGCTTCAAGGGCCAGTAAATCTGGTGGCCTCTGGCACCCCTCCTCGTACTACCGCGCTGGCCCTCGCAGTGGGAGTCTCCACGTTGACCTCGGTAAGTCTTTCCTCCGGCACGCTCACATTCGATCAGCGCGGCGCAATAACACCAGCTGCAGTGAATGTCATTTATGTCGGGAACACGGCAATCCCAACTTTGGGTTATCGCGCAGTAATTCTGCTTCCGTCCGGTTCTGTACAGATTTGGTCCTCCGATAATAGCGGCACCTGGCATCAGCTCATCTAGGGACAAGAGAAAACTATGCTTCCACAATTCACAGAGTTTTGCGATCAACGATCTCGATTCCCACGCCAGTTAAAATGGCCTGTGCAACGCCACCCTAAGCGCCGGTTAGACCGCGGCTTCACCTTAGTGGAGATGCTACTGGCAACAGTAATTTTAGTGGTCGGGTTAGTGGGTGTAGCCCAACTGATACCGATTTCGCTGCAGTTGAATAAGGCAAATCGCAGCGATTCTACAGAGTTGGTGTTCGCGCAGCGCGAGGTGGACGAAATGCTCGATCAGCCGATCACTGCCACCACGTTTACGGATTCGCTCGGTGTTCTTTGCCCGGCGGCTTCGACATGCAATCTGGGAAATCCAGCAACGCCGCGGGTAATCGTTGGCAGCCCGGTGGTCATGTCGAATAACCGCCCGATAATCGATTTTTCCGCGGCCAAGGTGGCGAACTACAACTTTACCTATACCGACCCCAACGATCCATTCGGTCTGCCGTATGACGTTCGCTGGGCGGTAATCACCTACGCGGATGCTGGAGTTGCAACGGGAAAGCGATTCATCGTCGGCGTGCGCCGCAACGGCGGCAATGCTCCTCTCTTGCCCGTAACCCTGGATACCATGGTGGAAAAATGAAGAACGCTAAAAAGTATAAACGGCAAAGCGGTTTTACGTTGTTGGAGGTGTTGGTATCGGTCGCCCTCTTCCTCGTGATCTCCGGCTCGATCTTTGGTTTGCTGGGCGATTCACAAAGGCAATTTCAGACCGAGTCACAGATTCTCGGGTCCTTTCAAGAAGCTCGGTTGGGACTGGATCAGATCGTACGCGACGTAAACGACGCCGGCTATCCGCCGCCGAACCATTTCAGTACCTTGCCTAGCAGTGCTAATTATGCCAGCACCCCTTTCGCGTGGTACCCGGGTTATACGACCAACGCCCCCTGCCAGATCGGCACCGCGGGCGGTGGTACTTGCACGACGCCCGGTGACTTTGACGTGATTTTTGAGGGGAACGTAGCTGGTACCGGCACAAACGTGAGTTGGATACGTTACCAGTTAACCGGCACTACGTTGTTCCGTGGTGTGGTGGACAAGACGGCCGGCGCTGACCCCTATAACTCTACCGCAGCCGTCATGCTTCCTTTCATCACGAATGTCGTGAACAACACGAGCGCAGCGCAAATTGCGCAACTGCGCGCGATCTATCCCTCCATGTTTCCTGGCGGAGTTGCACAACCGCTTTTCCAATACACCTGCGACGTTTCGGCCGGCGGCGCGACAAGCACGTCACCCTGCACGAGCGCGGCCGCCGTCGGCTTTAACACTCCGGCCAATGTGCGCGATGTGGATATCACGCTGATCGTTATGACCCCGCAGCCGGACGCCAAAACCGGGAACCTTCGCGTGGTTGAGCTGAACGGGCGCGGGCACCGGATTAATCC
>CAXMLS010000702.1:0-1664 GCA_964194235.1 uncultured bacterium
GCAATCCCCTCCCTCAGCAAACCCTCGTATACTGTTCGAGCCGTTTCACCCGGTAAGTTCCCGGCGATACTCCGTTAACTCAGTAGGACGAGGTCCTGCGTGCCCGCTTCGGTTCTGAATTCCACTATCAATATCAAGTCCGCGGAATCCGACAAAAACCATCGCCGCATCATCGATTTATTAACCCAGTTAAAAAATCAGGAAGAACAAATCTGCGTCGGCGGCGGCACCAAAGCCATCGAATCCCAACACAAAAAGGGCCGGCTCACCGCCCGCGAACGAATCAAAAAACTCGTCGATCCCGATTCGCACTTTTTTGAATTGGGCATCTACGCCGCGCACGAAATGTATGAGGAATGGGGCGGCGCTCCCGGCGCTGGAGTAATCACCGGGCTGGCGCGCGTTTGCGGGCGCACTTTCATGCTGATCGTAAACGACGCCACCGTGAAGGCCGGCGCCTTCTTCCCCATGACCGCGAAAAAAGTAATTCGCGCCCAAAATATCGCCATTGAAAGTCGCATCCCCACCATCTATCTCGTCGACTCTTCAGGCATATTCTTACCGCTTCAGGAAGACGTCTTCCCCGACACCGACGATTTCGGCCGCGTCTTCAGAAATAACGCCGTGATGAGCGCGATGGGCATCCAGCAGATCACCGCCATCATGGGCATGTGCGTGGCCGGCGGCGCATATCTTCCCGTAATGTGCGATCACATTCTGATGACCGAAGGCTCAGGTTTATTTTTGGCCGGTCCCGCGCTCGTTCAGGCGGCCATCGGACAGAAAACTTCCGCTGAAGAACTGGGCGGCGCAAAAATGCACTCGGAGATCAGCGGCACCGTGGATTTTCGCGAGCCTACCGATGAAGCTTGCCTGGAACGCATCCGCGCGCTGGTCGACAAGATGGGCGCACCCAATCCCTCCCCGTTCAGTCACACCAAATCGCGCGATCCCCTTTACCCCGGGGAAGAAATTTACCGTATTTTCTCCAGCGATCCGGGAAAGCAGTACGACATGCACGAAATTATCGCGCGCATCGTGGATGCCGGCGAGTTTGAAGAATACCGCGCCGAGTACGGCGAAACGTTGCTGTGCGGGTACGCGCGCATTGGCGGCTGGGCCGTCGGCATCGTGGCCAATCAGAAAAAACACGTGCAGACTCTCGCGCGTGGTTCGGATCAGAAGCGCATGGAATTCGGCGGCGTAATCTATACCGAGTCCGCGGAAAAAGCCGCGCGTTTTATTCTCGACTGCAACCAGAACCGCATCCCGCTGGTTTTTCTGCACGACGTCAATGGATTTATGGTTGGCAAAGACGCGGAGTGGAGCGGCATCATTCGTGCCGGCGCAAAAATGGTGAACGCCGTGGCCAACAGCGTGGTGCCGAAAATCTCGGTGATCTGCGGCGGAAGCTTTGGCGCCGGTCATTACGCCATGTGCGGCAAAGCCTACGATCCGCGGTTTATGTTTGCGTGGCCCACGGCGCGCTTCGCGGTGATGAGCGGCGACGCCGCGGCAACTACGCTCGCGGAAATTAAACTGAAGCAACTCGAGCGCGAAGGCAAGAAAGTCGACGAAAAACAGAAAAAGGAAGTTTACGAGTCCATCCGCGCAACGTACGAAAAGCAAACCGATCCGCGCTATGCCTGTCTCTTATACACATC
>CAXMLS010000703.1:0-1982 GCA_964194235.1 uncultured bacterium
CCCGGATGGTCGGCAATCCGGAAGTTATGGCTAAAAGTCGCGATAGGTCCTGATAAACGCGCAAACCGGACAAGTGCCAATTCGGAAAAAACGACTTGTCCGGTTTCGCGACTTACCAGGAGTTAGCCTACTCCCGCTTGGCAATATTGCGAGCACGATGTCACCGCCGATGCCCCCAAGCACTAATGCCTCCGGTCGACGCGTGGAGCGCGAATCGTTTGCCAATTTGCTCTAAATTTAGTACTGATATGCTTTATGCGAGTGACCAAGCCCTTTCGCGTACGCTTATTTTTCCTAATAACGTGCTCTACTGCCGGGCTCCTCGCGCAAACGACGGAGTATCACGACAGCCCGTCCGGCCTCGAAAAGCTCGCGAAAGACATCATGAAGGCGCAGAAGGATAACAATGGGGCCCGCGCCGGCGCCCTGCTGGACGGCTTCGTGCTGCCGAATTATGACCAGTGGTACCGGGAAAACTTCGATCAAGACTCAGTCCACCTCGCGCTTCCACGTTATGTAGCCAATAGCAGGACTCTCTCGATGCAATTGGCCAAGTTCTTTGTGGACGCCCAAAAAGACGATTACACCTCTTTACAGGTAAAGCGCTTCGACAAGAGTTGTGACGACAACGCCAACGAGCAAACGTTCAACACGCTGGATGCGCGTTTGAAGGGTGTGCCACTTTACGAACTTCGTCTCGTGAACGGAGGTCACTTTCTTCGCCTCTTCGCCTTCGCGTATGTTGATGGTGGGTTTCGTTACGTGCTCACGCCCGACTTCAACGGTAAGGATGCGCACACGCCCAAGAATACTTCGGACAGTGAGGTAAGAGAGATTACCGCGGACCCCACAGGGGAGCACCAGCAACTACGGCTAAGCGGCACAGTTCAAGCAGCGAAATTAATCAAGCGAGTTCAGCCCATTTATCCTGAGGTCGCCAGAGGCGAGCGGCTAAGCGGCACTGTCCGTTTGCACGCGATTATCGCGAAGGATGGCAGCGTGAGTGGTCTGCGTGTCCTGTACGGGCGCTGTTCCCTGGCGCGCGCAGCAGTCGATGCTGTCCGTCAGTGGCGCTACAGCCCCACGCTCCTCAATGGCCAACCACTTGAGGTAGACACAACCATAGAGGTGATTTTCGAGATCAGACAATGAGTCGTAGATCTTAACGCTGGTTACACGCGGCCTGCCCGCCACCTCCGTTTCTCGGCCACTCCAAGACGCCACCAGGCAGCGTGGTTCCGGCGACTTTCGGCGTACGTTCGGTAGAGTCCGTCAGGAGAATCGGAAAGGAAGACTGTGACGGTCGGGATTTCTAATTTTGGAGACGGAAGATGTCTTGCCGCGCGTTGGAATTACTACGACCTGACGTCGCGAAACGTAACGCGCAGACAATTGGAAATCCGCCGCAAAAAACCCCATGTCCGGTTACCCGACTTATCAGGAGCTAGCCCAATGCATGGTAAGGTCAAGTCTCGTAATGCTCAGTCCCGATAACAAACGCTTCCGTCGTTTCCCCAGCCAAAACATGTGTGGGAGTCCGTGTCGATGAGCAAACTTTTGCGCTGGGGCCTGCCAATGGTCTTTGTGGCTCTCGTTCTGGGTGTGGTAGTGCGTAACCACTGCGTTCTCGATACTCAGAAATTAAATGCTGCAATTAAGACGCAGCTACCGCCGGGAACGCCCAAGGCCCAGGTTATTCAGTTCATTCAAGCAAGGAAGCCCCTGTACTGGAACGACGACGGTGCACACGTATGGGCAAGGATTGTCGGTCGCGCCGGAAATTTGATTTACCGCAAGGATGTAATTCTCGACTTCGAGTTCGATACGAGCGGCAGAATGCTGTCTTATTCCGAAAAGGTATACCTCTCCTTCATATAAGTGCACGACGTCCCGTCTAGTGCCTGGCTAACGCGGAAACCGTACAAGTGGAAATTTCAAGTTTCCGGTAAGGCGACTAATCAGATGGGATGAGAAGGCCGGTC
>CAXMLS010000704.1:0-9714 GCA_964194235.1 uncultured bacterium
CCCGCCACGGCGGGCAAGCTGCGCGGGCCGACTCGTTCGCTCCCTAGGCGGGCAATCCCGCTTGGGAACAAGCCGGAGCGAACGAGTGGTAAAAAATCGGCCGGCTTCGGTAGGGATGACAGTTTTTCAGCGATGGTGGGCAGGGGTAACGTCATGCAAGGGTCACGTCGGAAGATGGAAGAGGGCTGGGCGAAAACAGGGAAGGCTGGGGCCTATGGGCTGGGAGATAGGCTGCGAGATTACTGAGTGGCGGTCAACGAAGCGCCCATTTCTTTTAGCTTGGCGCGGGCGCGACGCTCTTCTTCGGTGCCGGGATAGCGCTTGACGACTTCGCGGAGTTCGCGGACGCCGGTGGCTTTCTGGTTGAGCTCGATGTTGGCGAGGGCTTTCTTCAGGCGGGCAGGAGGGATTTTAAAGCTGCGCGGATAGCCGGTTAGGACTTTGTCGTACTCGCTGACGGCGAGATCGTAATTTTTCTGGGCGTAGGCAATTTCGCCGAGGTAGAACTGGGCGTTCGACGCGAGGTCGGTATTGCCGTAGTAGCGGAGATAGTCCTGAAATTCGGAACGGGCGAGATCGTACTTGCCGCTGGTGATATCGCGGAGACCATTGGAGTACAAATTATCGGCGGAAGGAGCGGAACCGCCGCCTGCGGACGCTGGAGCGTTGAGCGGAGCGGCGTTGGCGACCGAACCGCTGCCGACGAAACCAGTGCTGGCCGGGTTAGGAGATGGGGTGAAATTGGAGGAGCTTCCGGTGGGAGCGCTCGTCGCGGGCGGCGCTGCTCCGCCGGAGATTTTGGCGTCGACGCTCTGCATGGTGTTCTGCAGATCGACGACCTGCTGATTGAGTTTGCCCAGGCGCGATTTAATTTCTTCCAGATTGTCGGAGAGACCCTGCACCTGAGTGGACATGGTGTCGAGGCGCGCACCGGAATTGGCTTGCACGTCCTGAACGGATTTCTGCAGCGAGCTCATATTGGAATTGAGCCTGCCGACATTGTCGCTGGACTGCTCGACCAGGGTCTTCATGACGGTGTGGTCCTGGGTCATCTGCGAAGACAAGTCTTTCTGGCCCTGGAGAAGCGTGGAGACGTCGCGCTGCATTTCGATGAGTTCGCGCGCGACGGCCTGGGCAGGGCGCGGACCGACGGCGCTACCGGCGATAGCTCCGGCAATGACAGCGGCACCGAAGATGGCGATGGTACGGACTTGCATGGTGAACCTCCTAAGGGTTCTGAGACGTGGCAAAAAACTGCGACGGAATAATTCTAAATCAAATTACGACGGTACGGTAATTGGACAGTTGCGCGCGATGATGCTTGCGCATGAAGAAGTCTTCGGAGAGATCCTCGCTTCGGTCGGAATGACAGGTGGTTGCTGTCGGCACAAAGCCAGCCAACCGGGCGATGACTGGTTTTGTGCAAGAACACTGCACTCGATATGAACGCACACGTGCGTTGGACGATTCAATTACGGCGCGTGTGCGTAAATAAGGCACGAGTAAATTAATTGGCGCGGACGAAGTGGCCGCGGCGATTTTGCTGGTAGCAGGCTTCGCTAGCTTCCATGCAAAAAGGCTTCTCTTTGCCGTAGCTGACGGTGGTGATGCGGTCGGCGGAGATGCCCAGCGAGACGAGATACTGCTTCACGGCGCTGGCACGGCGATCGCCGAGGCCGAGGTTGTATTCAGTGGAGCCGCGCTCGTCGCAATGGCCCTCGATGGTGACTTTCACCTGCGGATAGTTGCGCAGGAATTCGGCGGTCTTGCCGATAGCGTCGCGCGCATCGGCGCGAATGTCCGCCTTGTCCAAATCGAAATACGCGTCGCGTACCTGCTCGAGGAACATTTTGTCCATGGAGCGATCCGCGTCGGTGGGCTCAACTGTTGGCGTGCCGAGTGTAATGCGCACGGTGGAATCGGCGGAACCGCCAGGACCAGTGGCAGTAATGGTGTAGGTCACGGAATCAGTGGGAGAAACTTTGGTGGAACCTTCGGCGGCGACGGGACCGACTTCCGGCGCGATGGCAACTTGCGTGGCGTTGGTGGTGGTCCAGCTGAGGGTAGTGGATTCGCCCTTGTTGATGGTAGTGGGATTAGCCTGGAACGTTACCGTGGGACGAGCTGCGGGCGCTTCGGTGCGCGTGGAAGCGACAGGCGGCGAAGAAATCGGTTTTTTCGCGCAACCAGAGTAGAAAACAGCCGCCGACAGAGCGGCGATCAAGCAAGTGCTGTAAAACCTTCGTGAAACCTCAAGCATTCGTATTTCCTCCTCGACATAGAATCCCAAGTGCGCAGCAAGAATCGTACCACCTGCGGGCAAAGATAAAGCGACAACTCGTAACAGTTATACCGTTGCTTCCCAACAGCGTGCCGTAAAGCACAACACCCACGAGAGCCTAAAATATTTCTGCGAACATAACTATAAATCAGCCTTATGTGCGACTTCGTGTGCGCACGCACGCGGATGAGCGTTGCAGGCGCGCGAATAATTATTTGGGAGACCAATTGGGTGATTCGTTGTGGCCGGTATTGGTTAGTTGATGCGGCTGAGAACCGTCGGCGAGCATGGTCCAGATCTGGCGCGAACCGCCGCGGGTGGATTCGAATACGATGTGGCGGCCGTCGGGCGCCCAGCTGGGGCGCTCGTTGCGTCCGGCGTCGCGGGTGATTTCAACGAGGCGGCGCGTGGCTGCGTCCATTACATAGATGTCGTAATTGCCGGAAGGCCGACGCCAACTGAAGGCGATCATTTGTCCATTAGGCGCCCAGGAAGGATCGATGACATAGCCCATGTCGGGAAGATCAAATTTGGAAACGCTGGTGCCATCGACGTTCATGGAATAGAGCTGGGGGACGCCGCCGCGATCGCTGACGAAGACAACGGTTTGTCCGGTCTTGGGATTCCAGGTGGCGGAAGTATTGGCGCTGGTCGAAATAGTAAGGCGCTTGGGGCGGCCGCCGGTGGCGTCGGTCACGTAAAGTTCTGGATTGCCCTGCATGGAAGAGGAAAAAATAATTTGACCGCCGTCAGGCGACCACGAAGGAGATGAGTTGGTGCCGCGGAAATGGGGAAAGGTAACAGGCTTGCCGGTGTCCATGGAATACATGCAGATTTGCGCGCTGGTGACGCGGTTCATAGGTTGAAAACAAGTGAAGGCAATGCGCGAGGCGTCGGGCGACCAGCGAGGAGTCAACGCGATGGAGCGAAGAGAAGTGAGCGGATGCTGATTGGCGCCGTCGTAGTCCATTACCCAGATTTCCTTGGGGCCGTTGCGCGAGCTGACGAAAGCGATTTGCGTTCCAGCGATGCCGGGGAGCCCGCCGGAAAGCTTGCTGATGATTTCGTCGGCGAACTGATGAGCGAAGCGACGGACTTGCGCGTCCGTGGGCGCGCCGCGATACACCTTGGCCACGACCGGTTGCGCTGCGGGATTGCGCACATCGAAAAGCCATGCCTGGATGGCGACTTCGGGCGTAGATTCGGTGAGATTGCCGAAGGCCACAAGATTGGCGTTAGCCGGGGGATCGGTCCAGGAGATATTACGAAGCTCGGATGGTTGCGAGGGCGGCTGCTGAGGATAAAAACTGGGACTGACAAAATCGAGAATACCACTGAACTGCAAATCGTCGCGAACCACCTGAGTGAATAACGCAGAATGATTTTTCGCTACGTCGACCCGTGGCGCAAAATCGGCGACGGCGAGACGCGGCTTCTCAACACCGAGGCCGGTTCCGGTTTTGAACCACTCCTGTGCGGGCGTCACGAGTGGGGCGAACAGAATTGTTGCAAGAACGATAGAGAAGTAATTCAACCGCTTGAACGGACTTAGCACCTTCACCCCCGGTTCCATCTGCGTGATGCAGAGTGGAAAAAAACAATTTACCTCGCCATGGCCAAATCGAAATCAAAAATGACGGTTACATAAGAACCCGAATAATCAGGCGGCAGCGCTGGCATGGGCATGGCGCTCAATAACGCACGCTGAGCGGAATCATCCATAGAACGATTACCGCTGGGTTGCTCCAGGCGAATATTCTTTACCGAACCATCGCGGTAGATGGTGAAGTTCATCACCGCGTGCGCTTTTCGCCCCGAGCGAACGGCTGGATCGATTTCAAACTGGTTCCAGTTGGTGCCGATTTTCCGCCGCACGGCTTCAATATACCAGCCGTAGCGAGTGGCGAAATCGCCGCCACCCTGGCCCTGAACCGCAACACCGGAGGAAGGTTTGCCGGGACCGGGATTGTAGCCGGTGGGCAGATCGGGGCTGCCGCCGAGACCTCGATGAACCGCGTTATCGGGAATGGGGCGCTTTTCGTCCACAAACGTTTTCGACGGATGAACGATGGGTTTCTGGCGCGGTTCGTCCTTGAATACGGGAACTTTGATTTCTTCCTTGGGCGGCTCCGGTGGTTTGGGCTGCGGCTCTTCCTTATAGAGGCCCTTGGTAGGATCGACCGTCTGACTTTCGGTGGCGACTTCCGGCTTGGGCATGGGGATGCCTGCGCTCATATTGCTGACGAGATTCACTTTCACATCGCCGAGATTGCCGCCGACATCACTCCACTGACTGCCCTTGTATTGATAATAAATGGAAGCGGCCATGGAGATGGCTATCAGTGCGTGGAGAACGAGCGAATAGACAAGAAATCTCCGAAGAGTGATTTCGTCCGAGTTGGCGAGAGCGACGTTCATCTTTACTTATTTGATGCGCATTATTTGGTGCGCGGACGATCGGTGATGGGCTCGGTGACGATGCTGATGTTGTTGATGCCGGAGACGCGCAGGGTATCGACCACCATGGCGAAAACGCCGAACGGAACGGTTTCATCGCAACGGAGGAAGACGGCGTCCTGGGGCTGCTTGAGCTGGGCGTGCACTTTGGCGCCAAGCTCATAAACCTTGACGGCATCGTTGCCGAGATAGACAAGCTGCTTTTTGTCGATGGTGATGACCAGACGCTGCTCGCTGATTTCCTTGACGGTGTGGGTTTTGGGAACGTCAATCTCAATGCCGGATTGCAGAATCGGCGCGGTGATCATGAAGATGATGAGCAGGACCAGCACGACGTCCACAAACGGGACCATGTTGATCTCGGAGAGCGATGATTGAGTTCCTTTTGCGATTTGCGCCATGGTCGTTAGTTAGAGGCGCGCCTTGCTTGCAGGGCGCCAGAAAAAACTAGCTGAACGTTTTCTCAATTTGCGCGGCGACTTCGAGAGTGAAAGTGTCGAGGCGCTGCGCGAGGTTGCGAATGTTCTGCAGGAATTGATTGTAAAAGATTACGGCCGGGATGGCGGTGACGAGTCCGGCAGCGGTGGTGAAGAGCGCTTCGGAAATACCGGGAGCGACGGCGCGAAGACTGGCGGAGCCCGCTGCGCCGAGACCGGAGAACGCGTCGATGATGCCCCAGACGGTGCCGAAAAGTCCGATGAAAGGCGAGACGGAGCCGGTCGTGGCCAGCCAGGACATGCCTTTTTCGGCGCGGCGAACTTCTTCCGCGGCGGCGAGTTGCATGTTCACGGTGACGGCCTGAAGACTCTTGAGTTTAGTGCCGGGAGTGGCGCCGCCGACCTGGCTTTGCAATTCGCGATACCCGAATGCATAGACGGTGGCGAACGGGGAACCGGCGGAGGCGAGGGCTTGGGGATTGGCTACGCCGTGGGTGGCGCGAAAGATGCGGAGGAACTGGTCGCCTTCGCGTTTAACACGGCCGAAAAAGCCGAGTTTTTGGAAGATCATGGCCCAGGAGACGATCGAGAAAATCAGGAGAAGCGCGAGAACTGCAC
Source organism: uncultured bacterium (assembly GCA_964194235.1). Taxonomy (GTDB): domain Bacteria; phylum Acidobacteriota; class Terriglobia; order Acidiferrales; family UBA7541; genus Acidiferrum. The sequence goes on from CAXMLS010000704.1 coordinate 5,794, forward strand.
GGGCGACCCATCCGGTTTGTTCGAGAATGCTACCGAGATCGGTTAAAAAAAAGGCGGCGAACAGAAAAATGGTTATACCCCTCAGTAAAGACGAAAATTTGACGACTCAAGAACCGTAGCATACGCATAGATGGGAAGCAACGAAACTGGATAAGGGCGTGTCGGAAGGGGAAGAGCGGGAAAGTAAATTAACTCGTACCCGCATCGACGGCAGGGCTTGGAAAAATCAACGGCTGCCCAAAGGGGTGGTTTTCTTGAACTTCCACGTTACAAACCCCACCCTGAAAAATCCAGGGTGGGGCACCCTCCGCGATTTTACGACGGCGAAGCGGATAAATAGTGCCTCAACACCAGAGTTGCGTTCGTAGACTGGCGCCGGAAATTGTCGCGGGCGGCTGTGATAAACTGCGGATTCGAGATGAAATGCGCAGATGAATAAAGCGTTTGATATCGGGGTGGAGTCGTTGAGTGGAGGCGTTGCTGCGGCCACGCGTGTAGCGGTGCGCGCGGACTTTGGAAGCGGACTGGCCGATAATTCCAAATCAAAATTAGTTGGCACGCGTGATGGGGGCGGGACGTTTTTTCTGGAGACTTTTGGGTGCCAGATGAACGATCACGACTCGGAGAAGGTGGCGGGGTTGCTGATGTCGCGGGGATACCGGCAAGTAGAGACGCCGGACGCGGCGGGGATGATCCTTTACAACACTTGCAGTATTCGGGAGAAGGCGGCGCAGAAAGTGTTTTCTCGGCTGGGAGAATATCGCGAGCGCGGCGGGGACAAAATTATTGGCGTGCTGGGTTGCGTGGCGCAGCAGGAAGGTCTGGATATTTTCAAGCGCGCGCCATGGGTGAGTTTAGTTTGCGGGTCGGCGAGCTACCGGAAATTGCCGGGGATGCTGGATGAGCTGGAAGCGGGGAACCGGCGCGTCACGGGCCTGGATAACGATACGGACGAAACGTTTGAGACGGAGATTACGCGGCGGGATAATCCGTGGCGCGCGTACCTGACGATTATCGAAGGATGCGACAAAGCGTGCGCGTATTGCGTGGTGCCGCACACACGCGGACCGGAACGCAGCCGCGGCAGCGAATCTATTTTGGCGGAAGTGCGGCAACTGGCGGAGCTGGGGTATTCGGAAGTGCAGCTGCTGGGGCAGACGGTGAATTCGTATTCGGACCCGACAGCGCGGCGAATGAAGTTTTCGGAATTGTTGCTGGCAGTGGCGGCGGTGCAGGGGATCCGGCGCGTGCGATTTACCACTTCGCATCCGCGGGATTTTACGGCGGACATCGTGGAGGCGATCGACGCAGAGCCAAAGCTTTGCGATCACATCCATTTGCCAGTGCAGTCAGGGTCGAGCGAAATACTGCGGGCTATGGCGCGAACGTATTCGCGCGAGGAATATCTGGAGAAGATTGCGCTGATTCGCGGAGCGAAACGGCCGATCAGTATTACGACGGACATTATTGTGGGATTTCCGGGAGAGACAGCGACGCATTTTGACGAGACGCTCGGCATGCTTGATGAAGTGAAGTACGAGGGCGTGTTCGCGTTCAAATATTCGCCGCGGCCGAATACTCCTTCGCTGGCGCTGAACGATCCGATTGCGGATGAAGAAAAAGGCCGGCGGCTGGCGATGATTCAGGAGCGGCAGCGGATTATTCAGACGGAAACGAATCGCGTGCTGGTCGGACAGGTGATGGAAGTTTTTGTGAGCAATAAATCGCGGCGAGAGAAGCAGTGGTCCGGGCACGCGACTTCCAATCGAGTGATAAATTTTACTTCCCATGGGCGAGAGCTTCTGGGAAGCTACGTGCGAGTGAGGGTTACGGATAGCGGGACGAGCAGTTTGGTCGGCGAGCATGTTGACTAGTCCAGGGGAGGCCCACGTGGAAGTGGAGATGAAGATTCGCGGCCTGATGATGGATCCCGTGACGAACATGCCGATCGTGGTGCTGAAGGATGTTCAGGGGCACGCGATTTTGCCGATCTGGGTGGGTGTGTACGAGGCGAACGCGATTGCGCTGGAGATTGAAAAGGTGCAGACGCCGCGGCCGATGACGCATGATCTGCTGAAGAATATTTTTCTGGGTCTGGAAGTACGGGTGCAGAAAATCATTGTGAGCGAGTTGAAGGACGATACTTTTTACGCGTTGATCTGCGTGGAGCGCGACGGGGAAATGATGACCATCGATTCACGCCCCAGCGATGCGTTGGCGTTGGCGCTGAGGATGGACTGCCCGATTTTTGTGAACGATCAAGTGCTGAAGAATTCGAAGGTGTCCAGCGCGATTACCGAGCGGACTACGAACGAACAGTTGAGATCTTGGCTGGAAGGGTTGTCGGATGATGATTTGGGTAGATATAAGATGTAATGGCGTGGTACGTGCTTCGGTTTAAATCCTGCCTGCTGTAAAAACACACATTTATTGGTACTGACGAAGAGGGCCGGTTTTTTTGGCCGGGCGATTTGCGTTCGACGCTTAGATCGGAGAGAGATTCCTCCACTGCGCGGGGCGACGCGTTCGCGGCGAACGCGGAGGAAAACGTCGCACCGCTTCGGTCGGAATGACAGATGGTTGCTGCCGGCACAGAAGGTGCAAGGACTTGGTTGAGCGGGCTGGCCTCGCGTGGCAGGAAGCTTAACTTCGTTCAGAGAACCAAATCCAAATTGATCCGATCAGGGCACCAATACACAAGACAACAATTGAGTCGTAAAGAAATCCACTCACGATAATTTATCTTAAAGAGCAATCTGAGCAGGTTGGTGGTCGCAAAAACACTTGACCGCACCGAAGGCACACGCGGTCAGACATAAACTCAATACAAACTTGCTAGTGTTTTTCACGGAATTCTATTGGGAGTCGTATTTACGCCACATTGCAAATTGGCGTGGTAAAGCCTACCAAACCTATTTTAAGCAATCATTAACTTCCTTCTCTTGTTACCCGGTTGTGAGGCGGTGGGTCATGCGGCGCCAGGTGGCTAGTAAAACTATGCCTATTAGAATTAGGGCGAGGCTTAGGCCGGCCCAGAGGCCGAAGGCGCCCCAGCCGAGATGGAAGCAGAGCCAGGCGCCGAGTGGCAGGCCAATGACCCAATAAGCGATCAAATGGCAGAGCATGGGAGTGCGCGTGTCGCCTGCTCCACGGAGTGCTCCGGTGGCTACGGTTTGAATGCCGTCGAAAAGCTGAAAGGCCGCTCCCGCAGCGAGAAGATACGCGGTGGCGCGGATGACGTCTTCGGCGGGCGTGTACATGCGGGCGATGGCGCGGGGAAAAATTAAAATCGCGGCGCTGGCGCAAGTCATGAAGACGGCGCCGAGGAGAATGGCGGTGCCTCCGGCGTCGCCTGCACCGCGCGGATCTTTGCGGCCGATGGCCTGGCCGACGCGCACGGCAGCGGCGGAGGAAATGCCAAGCGGGACCATGTAGGTGAAGGCTACGGTGTTGAGAGCGATTTGATGGCTGGCGAGCGGGACGGGGCCGAGTCGCGCAATCAAAGCGGTGACCAGGCCGAAGACTCCGCTCTCCAACGTGAACTGCATGGCGGCGGGGAAGCCGAGGGTAATCAGGCGACGAATGCGCGGCAGGTCGATGTCCACGGGAGTTTTAAGCAGGTCGGTGCGATGGCGGCGGTCGTACCAGAGAAGATAAATGATGAGGACGGCGGCCATGTAGGCGCGGGCGATGGCCGTGGACCAGCCGGAGCCAACCGCGCCGAGTGCGGGCGCGCCCCACTTGCCGAAGATGAGGAGATAGTTGCCGAGCGCGTTGATGATATTCGCGGTGATCAGCGCGAAGGCGACGATGCGAACCATGTTCATGGCCTGCAGGCAACGGCGCACGGCAAAATAAAGTAGTAGCGGGAAAAGGCCGACGGTGAGCGCACGAGTGTAGGGGCTGTCTCTTATACACATC
>CAXMLS010000705.1:0-4792 GCA_964194235.1 uncultured bacterium
CCCGCCTGTTTGCGCAGGCGCTCCGCGAAGCGCGAGGCTTCCTCGGCCATTTCGCCGTGCGACCCATCCAGTCGCAAGGGCAATCCCACGATGACCAGCTCGGCGCCGTGTTCACGCACCAACTCGCGCAGCCGGCGCATGTCCTCGTTGCGATTGATGCGTTCCAGTGTCGCCAGCGGCTTCGGCATGCGCGTCTCGCTGTCCGCAATCGCCAGGCCGATTCGTGCGCGGCCATAATCCAGCGCCAGAATTTTCGCCGGCTTGGACGGATTTATAGCAGTGAGTTGCATCACTCAACAGTATACCGGGTGAAAGCAGCGACGCCCATGATTACGGCTGGCGTCCGCGCGTGCCATTTTCCCAGCCCTGCCAGTAACCAAGCGTTTTCATTTGCTGGTCGAGCCCGGTCTCTTTGAACATCGTCTCGAGTTCCGCGCGCGAAAGTCTCTTGCCCAGCGGTTCGGCGCGGTCCGCCAGTCCCCATGCGGTGAGCGCCGCGATCGCTGCATGCAACTTGAGCGCGCGAATATCGACCTTGTCGAGAGTATCCGAGGCCGCGTGGTAATTCGGCAGGTAGTTGCTTTCCTCTTGATTGGCGACGAGCGCCGGCACGCCTTCGATCATGAAGTCGAAATGGTCCGTGCCCATCTGCGCATCCATGGTGTGGCGATTGATGTCCCACGATTCCAGCGGCTTCAGCACTTCACGGACGCCGGCTTCGATATCGCGTCGTCCACCAAGCGAATAGCCGGTGACTCGCCCAATTCCTGAATCAAAAACAATCGCCGCTCGAATTTTGTCCAGCTCCGCGCGATGGCTTCTTACGTACGCCCAGGAACCGAGCAGCCCCTGCTCTTCGCCGCTGAACAGCACGAAGCGGATGGTGTGTCGCGGTTTCAGACCCGTGGCTTTCAGCGCGCGTGCCGCTTCGATCACCAGCGCCGCGTTGCAGCCATTGTCCAAAGCGCCGGTGCCCAAATCCCAGGAATCCAGGTGCGCGCCCAGAATCACCGCTTCATCGGGCTTTTCGTAACCGCGAATTTCGGCCACCACATTTTCCGCCTCGATGGGCCCGCCGATTTTATTCGGCATGGAAAAGCGCGCGCGTATTTTTCCGGGATACTGCAGAACGGTGCGTGAAAGACGCATCGCGTCTTCGCGCGCCACTATGGCCTGGGGCATTTTTTCCAACTGCCCGTCGCTGATGTTGGTATGGCGATAGAGCAGCAGTCTTTCGCGCGCGCCCGTCCATAAAATCGCCACGGCGCCGCTCTTCATGGCGCGATCGATAATGTCGGGTGGCTGGAAATATTCGTTGAACAAGTCCGCCCATGTCGAGCCAATGTCGCTGTGCACCAGGAGAATTGCGCCTTTGACTTCGTCGGCGGCTTTTGCAAAATCCTCCACCTTGCCGTAACCGACGTCCACGATGTTGGCTTCGATGCCACCCGCAGGCGTGGCCGGCGACCAGCCCAGGGAAACGAGGCGCACCGGAAATTTCACCGCACCCAGTAATTCCAGGCGCGTCTCTCCTTCGCTCCACGCCACTGGCAGTTGATATTTTTCCGTGTGCACTTCCACGCCGGCGGTGCGAAAGGCTGCCGTTGCCCATTGGACAGCGCGAGTCATCGCCGGCGTTCCGGTGACGCGCCCGCCGATTTCGTCAGTAAGCTGCCGCAGATTTTCTTGCATCGGCGAAGGTCCCAGCACCAGCGGCAAGATCTTGGCGGCCAGCTCCGAGCAGGAAGAGGTGGGTTCCGTGGAACATCCGCCCGCTGCGCCCGGTGTTTGCGCGCGATGGAGAGGATCATTGACGGCAGGAGTAGTGGCCGCAGGCATTTGCGCCTGTGTGGAAGAGGCGAGACTCAGTAAGCCCGTCAGCAATAGGATTGGTACAGCTGCGCGACTGTGCATGGACGAAACCTCTCTGAAAAACCGCAGGCGAAACCAACCGCTTCGGGTTGCGGCGGATTATACCCACAGAAGTAAATGCCCGCCTAGCGTTGGATATTTCGAAGACAGCTTCTTCGATCGACTTCGTTGCGTACTTAGTTTTTTAACGATAGCTCGGGATTACAAATGTAATCGGCGACGCGCACGACACGAGCCATTTCCGCGACATCATGAACGCGAACGATGTGCGCGCCATGCAGAATACTTGCCGTGACCGTGGCGGCGGTGCCCCAGATTCGCGCATCCATCGGTGCCTGTTTACCGTCACGTTCCAGAGTCTTGCCCAGAAAACCTTTGCGCGACGTTCCTATCAGAAGCGGAAATCCCAATCGAGCGAGTTCATGCAGATTTTTTAGCAACTCATAGTTTTGCGCGAAGCTTTTTCCAAAGCCGATCCCCGGGTCGACGATAATTTGCGATTTAGAAACGCCGGCTTTGCGTGCGATCGCAACGGATTTTCGCAAACCGGCAGAAACGTCCTCCATCACGTCTCGCGCGAACGGCTTTCGCTGCATCGTGCGCGGCTCGCCGCGCATGTGCATCAGGATCAGCGGTACGCGCAACCGCGCGGCGACTTCCGCGATCCTCGCATCGTGCTTCACTCCGGAAACATCATTGATAATCTCTGCCCCGGCAGCCACGGCGTTTTCCGCTGTTCCGGCGTTGCGCGTGTCGATGGAGATGGGAATTTTCAATCGCTTACGCAGTCCCGCGAAGGTCGGAGCAAGCCGGCGCCACTCTTCCTCGGTGCTTATCCCGGTGGATCCCGGCCGCGTCGATTCCGCGCCAACATCCATCAGATCGGCACCATCCCGTTCCATCTGCAACGCGTGAGCAACAGCCTTCTCAGGCGAGTAAAAAGATCCACCGTCCGAAAAGCTGTCCGGCGTGACGTTCAACACCCCCATCACCAGCGTACGTTCGCCCAACAGCAGCGTGCGTGAACGCAATTTCAGTCGAAATTTTTGGCGCGAGGTCATTTGCATGGAAGTTTAACGCAAGAACGCCAGCCGGTTCACAACTGGAACCAAACACGGCAACTCAAGATCAATGTGGACTCACAGTTAAAAAAAACACGGAGGGTGGCCCAGGTTCGCAGTTGGGCCTGCCTGCCGCAGGCGGGTTACGAACTTGGGTCTTGGGTTTGACGTCGATGTTTTTATAATCGTATTCAAATCGTAGAAAAATTTCTCAACGGGAGTTTCTACCCGCGGAAAAAACGGTCATTCCAAATCTCTCTCAACTAATCTAAATCGATGTCGCGAATAGGTTTTCCCGCCGGCGCATCCTTGGCTTTCTTCATCGCCTCTTCAAATTTTTTCGCCAGAATGTCTTCCTTATTTTGTTCCAGGTTCCAGGAATCGCGGAATTTGTCTTCCCGGTTGCGTTGTTGCTCGTTCAGAATCCCTGCCGCGTCGGTGAGATCGACGTTTGGCCCCGATCTCAGTGGTTCCTCATGAGAAAGCACGGCGCCAAAGGCGGCGTCGACGACAAGCTTCGCGTGGCAGCACGGGCAGGTCACGTGAAGATTTTCAATATTTCGCTGTGCCATGAAAGTATTCTACGCCTCTTTGCCGAAGTAGCGGCAAAACCGGAATAGTCTAAACCAAAAAAAGAGGGGCGCGGAATTCCGCGCCCCTCCAGGCAAAAATAAGTTTTAGGCTTTTGCCGGGTTTTCCCCGCGCGTGAACCCAGGAGCCGGCCGCAACTCCGGCCGCACTACCTTCGGATCCGCAGTCGTCGCACCTTGTGGAGGCGGTGGAGGCGGAGTTCGCACCTTTTCGGGCAGCGGCTTGTTTTCCATCAGCAATTTCACTTCGTTGGCGTCGATGACTTCGCGCTCCAGCAGCGCCAGGGCAATGCGCTCCAGCGTTTCGCGATTGTTGGAAAGCAGAGCTTTGGCGCACTCGTACCCTCCGTTAACGATACGCTTCACTTCCTTGTCGATCTGGATGGCGGTGTCTTCGGAGTAGTCGCGATGCTGGGTGATTTCGCGGCCCAGGAATATAGCTTCATCTTTCTTACCATAAGCCAGCGGACCAAGTTCACTCATACCCCATTCGCAAACCATGTTGCGGGCGATGTCGGTGGCGCGCTCGATGTCGTTCCCTGCGCCGGTCGTGATGTGTCCCAGGAAAATTTCTTCAGCGGAGCGCCCACCCATCAGCACGGCCAGCATCGCTTCAAGATACTTCACCGTGTAGGTGTGCTTGTCGTCTTCCGGCAATTGCATGGTTAGGCCGAGAGCCATCCCACGCGGGATGATCGTCACTTTGTGCACGGGATCGGCGTTCGGCGTCATTGCCGCGACCAGCGCGTGGCCCGCTTCGTGATACGCGGTATTTTTCTTTTCTTCGTCGGACAGAATCATGGACTTGCGTTCCACGCCCATGAGGACCTTGTCCTTGGACATTTCAAAGTCGACCATCATCACGAACTTGCGATTCTGCCGTGCAGCCCATAGAGCCGCTTCGTTTACCAGGTTGGCCAGGTCGGCGCCGGAAAAGCCCGGGGTGCCGCGCGCAATGATGGAAAGCTCCACGTCATCGGACACCGGAACTTTGCGGGTGTGCACGCGAAGAATCTCTTCGCGGCCTTTTACGTCGGGACGCGCAACGACCACGCGGCGATCGAATCGGCCGGGACGCAGCAGCGCGGGATCGAGAACATCGGGGCGGTTGGTCGCGGCGATTAAAATCACGCCTTCATTGGTTTCAAAACCGTCCATTTCAACCAGCAGGGCATTCAGCGTTTGCTCGCGCTCGTCATGACCGCCGCCAAGTCCGGCCCCGCGATGACGGCCGACCGCATCGATTTCGTCGATGAAGATGATGCAGGG